>NZ_JADEXD010000083.1 GCF_015207285.1 Tychonema sp. LEGE 07203
CCCGAAGCCTCTAGTTCAAGTTCTAACAGCGTTTTGCGGCGGATTAACCTGACGGTCGAAGACGGGGAATTTATGGTGCTGGTGGGGCCTTCGGGCTGCGGAAAAAGCACTTTGCTGCGATCGATCGCCGGTTTAGAAGTTTTGACTGCCGGCAATATTTGGATTGGCGATCGCCTCCTCAACGATTTGCCCCCCAAAGACCGAAATATCGCTATGGTATTTCAAAATTATGCTCTCTATCCTCACTTAACAGTTTACGATAATCTCGCCTTTGGATTGCGCCGCTCTCAGAAGGAAGAAGTCCGAGGGAAGAAGGAAGAAGTCCGAGGGAAGAAGTCCGAGGGAAGAGGGAAGAAGGAAGAAGTCCGAGGGAAGAAGTCCGAGGGAAGAGGGAAGAGGGAAGAAGAGACAGAGGCAGAAAAAAGCAGCCTGGTTCAGGCAGAAAAAATAAAAAATCAGTTAAAAGAGGTGATTGATTATTTAGCTTCTAATACTTTAAACAAAGAGCAAATATATACTTTAGCGGAGGACTTTTTAGTTGGAGCAACTCGCAAGCTTCCTCCGGGTTTGCGCTATTTTTCGGAACGGGAAAAGGCTGTAGGCAAAAGAGTTAGGGCGGTAGCTCAATTATTGCAAATAGAACCGCTTTTAAATCGCTTGCCGAAACAACTTTCGGGAGGACAAAAGCAGCGGGTAGCTTTGGGTAGGGCGATGGCTCGAAATCCTGAAGTTTTTTTGATGGACGAACCGCTATCTAATCTTGATGCGAAATTGAGGGCCCAAACGAGATCGCAAATTGTGCAGTTGCAGCGACAGTTGGGAACTACGACTATTTATGTGACTCACGATCAGACTGAGGCGATGACTATGGGCGATCGCATTGCGATTATGAATGCAGGTCAGCTTCAGCAAATAGCCCAACCTCTGGAGCTTTACAACAAGCCCGCTAATCTGTTTGTGGCTGAGTTTATCGGTTCTCCGCCGATGAATTTTTTACCGGTGCAGTTTACAGCCCCGCTGTTGATTTCTCACCCGCAATTTCGCTTTACTTTACCGGATGTTTGGGCGAAAAACCTACAGCAGTATGACGGGCGAGAGCTGATTTTGGGCATCCGACCGGAACATTTGAGCATTCACCCTCCTGCTACTAAAAATCTGTCTGTAAAAGTGGAAATTGTGGAGGCGTTGGGACACGAAACTTATTTGCGGGTGTGTTTGACGGATGCTCCGGCCGTGCGGATGCAGGTGCGGGTTCCTCCTGAGCGATCGATCCGTGTTGGCGAGGAGCTTTGGCTGGCCGTCGCCCATGACAAAATTCACTTGTTTGACCCGGATACCGAGTTGGCTATTTTCCCTCGTTAGGCGAAATCATCAAAGTCGATCGGCCTTTGTGACCAATGTCACTAATCATAAAGTTGCGCTTTTTTCAAGTTACTGTTATATTATTTTACATAAGCCTTACAAAAGTTAACGAAAGGAGTTCGTACTATGCAAGAACAAAAACGCAATGCTTGGAACTGGGGCTTCAGCGAAGGAGCTGAAAATTGGAACGGTCGTTTAGCAATGATTGGTTTCTCTGCTGCTGTCATTATCGAATTGGTTTCCGGTCAAGGCGTGCTTCACTTCTGGGGCCTAATGTAGTACGATTTGAGATTTGAGATTGCAGAATTGGCAAGCCATTCTTTTGTTTCAACTCAATCTAAATTGTTAGTTAAGATTTTTTAGCCAATGCAAAGTTTGGGAGTTCCTTTCGGGACTCCCAAACTTTTGCCCGCGCGCTTTGAGCAGCGCAATTTTGGCAGCGGGATTTACCCGCAGCAAATACTGATATCGTTTCCGGTTGCAGCATGGGAATAATAAAATCAAGTCAACAGTTAACACTCAACCATTGAGTTTTTCGACCCGCCCGTCAACAGTCAACAATCAACAGCCAACAGTTAACAGTCAACTCTCAACTCTCAACAGTCAAAACTCAACACTCAACAATCACCTGACGGTGCAACTGGAATTGATATGACTTGCTCCCGTGCATTTAGCAGCAACAAGTTTAAGTGCGATCGCTCTTTTGGGGGCAGGGGGTTGCCCCCCCAAAAGAGGGCGAATCATTCTTTTGGGTGATGCCAGAAAAATACTCTAGCGGATATATTCTTTTAAGATGCTGTTGCGGTTGGGGTGGCGCAACTTCCGCAGCGCTTTAGCCTCGATTTGACGAATCCGCTCGCGAGTGACGTTAAAGATTTGACCAATTTCCTCTAAGGTCTTCATCCGTCCGTCATCTAAGCCGTAACGCAGCCGCAACACATCTCGCTCTCTGGGACTGAGAGTATCCAAAACGCTTTCTAAGTCTTCTCTTAGCAAGTTTTTCGAGACTTGATCTTCTGGCGTTTCTCCGTCAGATTCAATAAAATCTCCCAGGCGCGAGTCTTCCTCTTTGCCGATCGGAGTTTCTAAAGAAATAGGCAACTGTGCGGATTTCGCAATGAACCGCAATTTCTCGATCGTCATTTCCATCTTAGTGGCGATTTCTTCTTCCGTAGGCTTGCGACCCATTTCCTGAGAAAGAAGTTTGGTAGTTTTTTTGATCCGAGAGATGGTTTCGTAAAGATGAACCGGTAGGCGGATAGTCCGGGATTGGTCGGCGATTGCTCTGGTGATGGCTTGACGTATCCACCAAGTTGCATAGGTGGAAAACTTGTAGCCTTTTTCGTGATCGAATTTTTCTGCAGCTCGGATCAGACCCAAAGAGCCTTCCTGAATCAAATCTTGGAAAGACAAACCGCGGTTCATGTACTTTTTGGCGATCGACACCACCAAACGCAGGTTTGATTGCACCATCTTCTCCTTCGCCCGCCGACCTACGTGGAGTCGGTGACGGAACGCAGGGAGCGCCATATCTACAGCATTAGCCCACTCATTGTCTTTGGGTTCGCGGGCTAACTCTTCGAGCAGTTGTTCTCGAACTCGCTCTAATTCCAGCAAATCGGCAATCTTGCGGGCGAGTTCAATCTCTTCGTCAGCTCGCAGCAGCCTAATTCGACCGATTTCTTGGAGGTAAAGACGAATAGAGTCTTCAGTATAGTGCTTTTTCTTTGCCTGAACCCGACGGCGGGCTTTCGCACCTTTGCCAGTTTTGGTGTCCTCTTCCTCAGATGGATTTTCTAGAAAATCTTCTCGATCTTCATCTTCGTCGATAAAGAGTTCCAACTCGCTTTCGGGTAGAACGCTTTTGTTCCGAAGCAAATCGATTGTTTCCATTTCGGGTGTGATTGTGGTTTCGAGTACGGTGTTAGCCTGGGTCATGCCGCCTTCCTCATGCTCCTGAATTAAAGAATGAATAAATAACAGTGGAATAGTGTCTGTTTGTAGTTTAGACAAATTAGCCAGTATTGACATTTCGGCAGGAAAAAATAGTGGAATTTTCGGTCTGCCAAATTAAGCATTGACCGAAACAGCACCAGTTTTACAAGTCAAATTTCGACTTCTGGCTGAAAGAAGCGGCGAGTACATTCAATCGATCGCACATTTTATTGTCGCGGTCTAGATTGAGGGTGCGGCTTTTTCTTTCGCAGCAATCTTTCGCATCACCTGTGATACCTTGCTCAGAGAAAATAACTTAGAGATGCGATCGATCGCACGTCAAAATACTGGCTTTTTTTTACGCGGGACTTCGATCTTTTTCCTGTACCAGTTTTCTGGTACCCAACCCTCTAACTTTTGTGTTTGAGGTGTCGAACTTTTGATCTGCCTGCTGCGTGCGAGTGACGATTTTGTCAGAAGACATCACAGTTACACGGCGAATTTTCGCCATCTTGGATGTGAGCCTGCTGCTTCAAACGCAACTCTTTTACAGTCGAAGCACCAAATGGTGAGAATCGGATCTTGCAAAGTCCCTTCCGATTGTAGCCGTTCTCACAAAAAATGGAAGTTATTTTCCGTTTTTTGTCAAGAACCAGGAAAACTTTGTCAGCTTAGCTTAACAATAGCGACTCGTGGCTGATGCACCTAAATCCTGAGAACGGCCCATAAAAACTTGGATACGATCGAGCGGCGCTGTTTTCGGTGCCCGTGTGGGTGAACGGCTGCGGCGCAGTCTGCCCGACAATGAGCAGACAATGTTTGACTTGCCGGAATTGAGACCAATAAAATCGGTGTAGATGCACCCATCATTACCCTGTTTCCCTGAATTGAATCATACGCAATCTGCGATCGAATAAAGCTTGCGAGCTTTAGTTGTAAATCGGCAACTCTAGATTAGAAACCGACGATTTCCCCAAATGAAGCGTTGCGGGTTTAGTAGTGCAACAGGGGCTTTCTTTGTTAAGTTAGCTCAAATCCCAGAAATTGGGTTTAATTGTGACGTTAAATCACATTAAGTTCTTAACGTCACATTCTCATTTAAGCAGTTCGACACGAGTTTGTCGCGGTGAGTGGCAAAAACCACCCGGATAAATTCTACTCAGAGTCAACCCGCCGCGCAACAGGCATCTGCAAATTTCTCTCAAGTTTGCTGGCTTTCGGCTCGCAATCGGGCGATCCAATAGCTCCAAGCTTCGCTAACGCACATTCTCACAAGCAACACAATTCGCTATTTCCCAGAGGCACAACCTCACGGTTTTTTTAAATATATCCTAACAGTGTGAAGATTTAACAAAGCAACTTCATCAATTTTAAGTAAAATGGTCGGCGTTGTGCGGATAATTTTAAGCAGACAGAACAAAAGCCGCATGGGGCGTTGCTAGTTCGCCGACGCACTGGCCACGAGAAACTGACTTTTTAGCCAAAATATTTGCTTGAAATTCTCTGATAAAAGTTCAAAAACCCGGTTTCTTGGTTCGGGCGTGCAAGTCCTAGTTGCTTTCACCGAGGGCGGAGGATAATTTCAAAATCAAA
Source organism: Tychonema sp. LEGE 07203 (assembly GCF_015207285.1). Lineage (GTDB taxonomy): Bacteria > Cyanobacteriota > Cyanobacteriia > Cyanobacteriales > Microcoleaceae > Microcoleus. The sequence continues at coordinate 4,891 of NZ_JADEXD010000083.1, forward strand.
GGAAACTTACTCAGTTAGTGATGTGCTTGCTGTTGCCGGATCGGACATAACCTGCTGGCTGCGCTCTAATTTCTCCACAGATTGATTGACTCGCCAATCACTGAAATAATCATACCTATTTAACGAACCGCCAAGACGCAAAGAACGCGAAGTCAGAAAAGAAAGGAAGAAAAAACTAGAGTCTTGATGGGGAACTTAATTTGACGGCGAGACAAATTACTGTTGGTTTCGCAGCCGAGGGTTAACAAACTCGTTTAATCCTTCTCCTACCAAAGATAGACCGACTACCATTAAAGTCATCGCCAAACCGGGAAACAAAGCTGTCCACCAAATGCCGGTAGGTAGCGCATCCAAAGCTAAACGCAAGTCGTGTCCCCATTCGGGAGTTTGTTCGGGAAGTCCTAATCCGAGAAAACCCAAGCCTCCTAATGTTAAAATGGCATCGGCGGCATTGAGCGCAAACAGCACCGGTACGCTTTGAATGACGTTCAGAAACAGGTAGCGCGAAAGCACAGTCCAGGTGTCGGCACCCATTGCTCGCGCGGCTTCGACAAATAATTCGGTTTTGACGCTGGCGGTGTGATTCCTGACTACGCGGTAGTATTGAGGGATGTAGGAAATGCTCAGGGCGATCGCAGCGTTGAATACTCCTCTTCCTACTACAAACGCCAGTGTCAAGGAAAGCAGCAGCCCCGGCAAAGTATAAATTGTATCCATTAAAAATAACAGCACTCGATCGAGCTTACCGCCCAAGTAACCGCTAAGCAAACCTAGCGGTACGCCGATAAACAAGCTCAAACTTGTGGCTAAAATCACCACTTGCCAAGCAGCCCGAGAGGCAAACAGCGTGCGGGAAAAAACATCGTAGCCGCTGCGGCTGGTACCAAACCAGTAATTCGCCGAGGGCGGTTCGTGAATCGGATTAATCAAAGCATCGGTAGGATTTTGCAGCCATCCCCAAGCTTGCATGGCCGGAGACAAAGTGGCTACCAATACAAACACAGCAGTGATTGTCAAACCCGCCCACATCATTTTCATTGACAGGCTGGACTTTGAGGCAAGGTTCAGAAATTTCGGTAGTCGCAGGCGGCTTTGGGTCATAATCGATCGTTAGTGCGTCAAATTAGTTTTCAACAGCATATCAATATTTACCAAAAACCATAGGAAGAGTTTTTAACGCAGATGAACGCAGATACACGCCGATCGGATTACATCAGCGTTCATCCCTGTTCATCCGCTGATATCTGCGGTTAAAAACTCTTCGCTAATTTGGATTCCTACAAATTACTGGCAATTAACTCGCGGTACTGACTTTTTGGCTTAACTCCTTTGAGTTCGACTACCAATTCTTTGTCTTTGAAATACTGAATCGTCGGCGTACCAGTCACGCCAGCATTTTCAGCAATTTCTGGATCTTCTTCAATGTCGATTTCCACATAGTGAATTTTGCCATCGAACTCATCTACTACTTTGCTCAAAATCGGCTTGAGACTGTGACAAGGGCCGCAAGTCGGAGCGGAGTATTTGACCACAATTAGTCGATCGCTATCGTGGAACAACTTCCGCAAAGCATAACCTCCTTCGTGGCGCGTGTCTTCGATATCAAAATTCTCATCGGTTTTGCGGACTTTTGGAGCTTCCGGCGCAGAATCTGGCCGCTCGGATTCCTGGGTTTGATGGAATTCTTGGGTTAAAGCATTGACCGAGAGCCAACGCTCTGCCAGCATCGCCCCCATGCAGCCGCTGCCTGCTGCAGTAATGGCTTGGCGAAACTCGTGGTCTTGCACGTCGCCCACGGCGTAAACTCCCTCGACGCTGGTTTCTACCGTGCCGTGTTTGGTGGCGATGTAACCTACTTCGTCGAGTTCTAGCTGACCTTGGAACAGTTGAGTGTTGGGAGTGTGACCGATCGCGTAAAACAATCCCTTCACCTGCAAATCTGTTTCAGCGCCAGTCTCGACATTTCTAATTCTCAACCCATCCATTTTGCTTCCGGGCACTCCCAAAACATCCACAGCTTCGGTGTTCCAGTGCACGGTGATTTTGGGATTGCTCAGCACTCGGTCTTGCATGGCTTTGCTGGCGCGCATCCGATCGCGCCGCACCAGCATATGTACGTGGGAGCCGTATTTTGTCAAATAAATAGATTCTTCCGCTGCGGTATCGCCCGCGCCGATGACTGCTAAATCCACTCCTTTAAAAATTGGGGTAGCGCCGTCACAAATCGCACAGGCAGAAATGCCGTGGCTCCAAAATACGTGTTCGCTAGGCAGACCCAACCTTTTTGCTGTTGCGCCTGTAGCGATTACTATGGTGTGAGTTTTGATTTCTCGATCGGACGATCGCACTGTAAACGGACGCTGGCTTAAATCAACAGAAATTACATCTTCGGTGTATAATTGAGCACCCCAGCGCACTGCTTGAGCTTTCATCCGATCCATCAGTTGCGGCCCGGTGATCCCTTCGGGAAAGCCGGGGAAGTTTTCGACTTCTGTGGTGGTCATCAGTTGACCGCCGGGAATTCCTCCCATTTGGTAGCCTTCAAAGACTACGGGTTTGAGGTTGGCTCTCCCGGCGTAGATGGCTGCGGTGTAGCCTGCTGGGCCTGAGCCGATAATTACTAGGTTTTCTACAGTTTCGTTGGTCACAGTTATTTATTCAAACTCATAACGACTTCGTTTAACTCAATTGTAGCAGAGTTCTAGCTTGGGGCGATACCATTTGAGATTTGAGCTGGCAATGGCTAATTTTGTATTGGTTTGCAGCTTGCAAGCGAGTTGCATTATTTTTTCACTGGTTGGTTTTTTTTATTGTGCGATCGTACTTACTATTTTTCAAGGTCGATCGAGCTTCGCGACAACTTCCACCCGTTTCATAACCAAAGACAATCGAAAAGTCTATTTAGTTTTAAATGTTGTATCTAATTTGCCCCCTCAAATCTTAAGCAAATCTAAAGACCGCTCAATTTATTGACTTCATTCTCAATAATTTGACGTATTTACTTTGTTTGAGCTTTGTGGTAGGATTTTCATAATCTGACAGTTTTTGTGACTGCTTTTACGTTTTTTGGCTGAAACCTTTTAAAATCGTTAAATCACTCTCCTCTATTCATGCAATTACTTAAAAGATTTATGCAAAAAACGCATAATCGATAGATAAGAATTGTAACGGGATTTGGGGTGATTTGACAAATAGCAGCTTTTATGCAGTGCCGGGGCGCGGGGGCAAATTTGCATAAATATGGGATTGATAAGTCAACCGCAGATATCAGCGGATAAACACACCAATCGAACAGATAATTTCAAAAATTGAGAGCGAATCGAGTTTTAACCTTGATGTAGGCGGGTAAAATACAGATAAAGTTTACTTTGGTGCGATGGATCAAACAAAATTATTGTTTGTGTGCAGTCAGAATAAATGGAGGAGTTTAACTGCACAGAAGATATGCGAGAATGTTAGCGGCTACAGCGTGCGATCGGCTGGAACTGAAAAAGGTGCGAGAATTAGAGTGACTGAGGGTTTGCTGGGTTGGGCGGATTTGATATTTGTGATGGAGAAGAAGCACGGCGATCGACTTGCTAGCAAGTTTCCCGCAAGTCTTAAAGGCAAAAAAGTTATTTGTCTGCAAATCGCCGATAATTACGAGTATATGGAACCGCAGTTGGTCGAAATTTTGCAGGCGAAACTCGGTTCGTATCTGGTGGAAATGTCAGACAGTAGGACAGGTTTTATGCAGCGCGTTCTAGAGCCGGAGGTTATGGATTCTTGGGAAGAAGCTGTCGAGTACGATTCGATGGATTTTACTGAGGTGAATGCGGCTTTTGCTAAAAGTGCGATCGAACTCGGGCCGATGTCTGGGAAAATCTTAGATGCCGGGACTGGTACGGCGAGAATCCCCATCGCCATTGCTCGAATCCGCCCTGCTTGGAAGCTGACTTGCATCGATATGTCGGCAAATATGCTGAAATTAGGACTGGAAAATGTGTCTGAGGCGAATCTTCGGGAGCAAATTCAGCTCGAACAAATCGATGCTAAAGCTATGCCGTATCCAGACAGTTATTTTGATATGGTGATTTCTAACAGCATTATCCACCATTTGCCCGATCCCCTGCCGTTTTTGCGCGAAGTTAGGCGAGTCTTAAAACCGAACGGAGCAATATTTTTGCGGGATTTGTTCAGGCCCGAAGATGAAGCAATCAGGGATAATTTGGTTGAGATGTATGCGGGAGATTGCAACTGGCATCAAAAACAGTTATTCAGCGATTCGCTGCACGCGGCTTTTACTCTGGCTGAAATACAGGCAATGATGGAAACTGCAGGATTGGAGGGTGTGAGGATTTATGAATCTTCCGACAGGCACTGGACGGCCGAGCGTGCTTGGATGTAAAGTTGCGGGGCGACACTCGAAATCTGTCTTTCCTGCTTCATCTCTCGTCAACCAAGCAATTTTTCCGACTCATCTACTGAATCCAGTTCTATCTTACCTAACATTACTCGATCGCGTCCTCCATCTTTAGCTTCGTAAAGCGCACTGTCTGCTGCTGCCATCAAATCTTTTTTGGAAATCTGCGGTTGAGGAATTGTACTCGCCACTCCCAAACTCAGTGTAACACAAGAAGACAACGGCGATTTAATATTTTCAATTTTAAGTTTTTTCACCTTGACTCGAATTTGTTCTGCAATCGAGACAGCCATCTCTGGTGAAGCTTCAGGTAAAATCACCGCAAATTCTTCACCTCCCCAGCGGGCTACCAGAGTCTCTCCCAAAACTTTGCCTGCTGAGGAATTTACCGCCTCAACAATAGTTTTGGCTACCTGTTGCAAACAAGCGTCTCCCGCCTGATGTCCGTAAGTATCGTTGTATTTCTTGAAAAAGTCAATATCGCATAAAATTAAGGATATTTCTGCTGCTGCTTCTCCCAATCTTTGCCATTCTTTGTCTAAGTATTCATTAAAGCAGCGTCGGTTGGCCACCTGAGTTAAACCATCTGAGTGAGCGAGGCGGTACAATTCTAAATTAGCTGCTGTTAATTGAGAATTGGCTGCTTCTAACTCGGATTGCGTGACAGATAAATTGTAATAAAGTTCGCTAATATACCAAGTAGCTTGTTGGTGGATTTGAGATAAAGCTACTAACACTTGATGCACGTCCAACAGTCGGTGAACTTGACCTTCTAACTGCACGACAATCGGTTCGTAAAGCTGTTCCGGCTGTCGCTGCACGGCTCGCTGAGCTGCCATGACAATTAAGGCTACTCCTGGTAAAATCAAAATATCGGTTTGAGCTATTTGATACAAAGCCTGAATTGGTCTGCCAGCAAATATATCTACTCCGTAAGGGCGGCTCATGCGTTCCATAAATCGCCGGCGGGATATCATCCCTAAAAATTCGCCGTTTAGCGTCAAAATGACTCCTGGAAGCAGCGGGTGAGCCTGAAACAACCGAGCTACATCTTTGGCAAGACATGAAGCTTCAACCTGAACATCAAATACAGCCAGTTCTTTAAGAGTAGACTCTAAAGATAAAGCTTTAGGTAGTTTTTCAGGTTCTATAGATGGTGCGATAAATTTAGCAAACATAGCGCATACCCAAAATGAACAATAAAGCCGCAACCAACCTAGTGTTAGCTCTTTTCCGAGATTAGCTTAGGATACTATAGTAATTCTAAATGAGTCGTAAATCTTTTTACCCCACCCCAACCCTCCCCTTGCTAAGGGGAGGGAGTAAGAAATTTACCAATGATTTAGAATTGCTATATAACTGGTTGTATTGTCAATTACAATACAACCAGTTATGCGTTAATCTCAAAAGTGAGTTTTTTTATCAATTCCTGTTTTTTTTAATTGTATAACAGTTAAATTATCGATCGCACCTAACTGTTAATTTAAATCGGGGTTGAATCTGTAACGAGGTTTTGCGTAAAAACTGAGCGAGATATTGCACCAATATCCATCAGGTAATTTTTGCGGAGGAAGGCGAGTTTATTTAACTTATCTGAAGCTTTCAGACTATTGGCGAACCCGCCCGTACAGGTTCCGCACCAATGGTACAATATCTCAGTAAAAACCAGATTTTTGCACCAGTCCTCAACTCCCAGCCCAAACTCAAAACTAATGCCATCACCAGCCCCAAGTTCCGATTCCTCCCTTAAACGGGCCGACAATATCTTTGGTAATCCAACCGCCGTAAAAACTTCCTTCTTGAGCTTGCACTAATTCCCCATCCACATAACAAGCATCCATCAGCTTCGGATAAAAAGCCACATAATCTTTAATAGCCTCAAAGGCCGCTGTGGGATTCGGATAAAACCAAGCGGCATTCGCTACTTCCTTTTCTCCCACCGTCACGGTGTAATAACCGGCTTGTCCCTTCCACTCGCACCACGAACCCTGTGAAGTTTTGTGCAAATATTGCATTTGAATGTCTTCAGGAGAGATATAGTAGTGAGGAGGATGACTTGTCTCTAACACCCGCTGAGCTCGTCGAGTGTCGGCGATCGTCACTTCGTTAAAAACAATCTGTACGTGTTTTGTCGATTGTTCGAGGCGAGGCGGACGCGGGTAATCCCAAACAGACTCTTGACCGGGACTGGGTTCTATGCGATCGAAGTTCACTTGCACAATCTCCCCTGCAAAAAAACAATTAGCGACAGATAGTTATCAAGCTGGCACCAGTCAAAATACTGCCTTAATTTGGCTGCAAAGTCAAGTTTATACCTCTGTTTTAGGAGGACGCACTCAAAAGTTTAGAATAACTGCTGTTCCTAAAGACAATAATTTGCGATCGATAGATGCCGGCAAATTCGATCGCGCTTTTGCACAACAGAAGCCAGCCTGAGATTTGCTGCAAAAACAAATTTCTCCGGCTGTGATTGCCGAGTTTAGGCAAAAGTGACCGCCTCAATCTACTATCTCAAAATCTGTCCGAGTCCTCACCGCAAACTAACCTTATTAGTGCTAGGTACAGATTGGCAATTAGTAACCGGCAGCAACGAGCCAATATTTGCCCAAATTTATGATGGTCGGATTCTATCCATCGGGTTTAAAAGCGTTCAGTCTTAAGCTTTTGGGCGTATTCTTTCCAAAAAGGCTACTCCCATCTTTGACAAGCGTATTTCAAAGGTGGTAGAAGCCCCCGGATTTATCCGTGGAATCAATCTAGAGCATCTGGAATCTAAAATCCTCAAGCCCGATCCTCGATCTGTGAGGTCATATCAATTCCTCTCTTCATCGTCCTGTATTCATTTCTCTCTGGGATCTCTCTGTGTTCTAGCGCCGGTTAAATCACCTGACGATGCAACGGTCAACGATATCAATCGAGAGCATCTGGAATCGAAAAATGGAAAATCGAATGGCTCGAATTCCCGACCTTATGCTATGCTATTTAGCACAAGGTTGCCAGTCTTGGTAACAAAGCTTTACAATTAAAGCCGCCCTCAAAGGACGGGGGTTTTCAACCCAATTTTCTGATAAAGTTATAGGCAATATTAAGGTTTTTAATCTTATTGGCAAAAATCTGGGGCAGTGCCGAGTTTGTATCAGCGCCAAATATAGCGCCTGCAGTCACATTACCCGCGATCGCACTTTGAAAACAGAGCGGGCAGCCTTTAACAATTGTATCTATGGAAATCTCCTTTAGCATCACCCTTTTGATGGTCATGACCGTCATCTGTGGCATCAGCGCTCAAGTTCTGGCCGCTTATCTGAAAGTTCCGGCGATCGTCTTTTTGCTGCTGTTCGGCATTTTAGCCGGCCCAGACTGCTTGGGACTCCTGCAGCCGAGTCTGCTGGGGAGCGGTTTGGAAGTTATGGTATCCCTTTGCGTAGCCTTAATTCTGTTTGAAGGTGGCTTGAATTTAGAATTGCGAGACTTGGGCAAAGTTTCTGGCAGCATTCGCAATTTAGTTACTTTCGGGACTTTAATTACCCTAATTGGCGGCGGAATGGCAGCCCACTGGTTGGGGGAATTTCCCTGGCCGATCGCCTTTCTGTATGCTTCTCTAGTAGTCGTCACAGGTCCGACAGTCGTCGGCCCTTTGCTCAAACAAGTATCCGTTGACAAAAAAGTCGCCGCCTTGCTAGAAGGCGAAGGTGTTTTAGTAGATCCCGTGGGAGCCATTTTGGCAGTATTGGTACTGAACGTGGTTTTAAACGGCAATACTGACTTGCTGATTTTGTTCAGAGATTTAGTGGTGCGGCTGGGTATTGGCACAGCCATCGGAGTTACCGGAGGTTGGCTGCTCGGACTCATTCTCAAGCGAGCGAAATTCCTGTCAGAAGACCTAAAAAATTTAGTAGTTTTAGCCGGTTTGTGGGGATTTTTCGCCATCGCAGAACAAATATGCAGCGAATCGGGATTGATGGCAACTGTAGTGTCGGGCATAGTCCTCAGAGCCGCTTCAGTCCCAGAAGAAAGGCTGCTGAGGAGGTTTAAGGGTCAGCTCACAGTCCTTGCTGTATCGGTGCTGTTCGTGCTGCTGGCGGCCGATTTATCCCTTGCTAGTGTGGTCGCCCTCGGTTGGGGAAGTTTGTTTACAGTTTTAGCTTTAATGTGGATAGTCAGACCGATCAACATTTTGGTTTGCACGATTAACAGCGAGCTAAACTGGAGGCAGAAATTATTTGCTTCCTGGGTGGCGCCGAGGGGAATTATTTCAGCTTCGATCGCATCTTTATTTGCAATTTTGCTCACCCAGCGAGGAATTACCGGTGGCGACTCAATTAAAGCCTTGGTTTTCCTAACAATTATTATCACAGTTTTTTTGCAGGGATTGACCGCGGGTCCGATCGCTAAAATGTTGGACATCACCTTAAAATCGGCAACCGGTGCCGTGATTGTGGGGTCAAATCCTTTGAGCAGATTAATTGCTCGCTTGTTTCAAGAACGCGGAGAATCTGTAGCAATTATCGACACTAACCCGGAATCTTGCAAACTAGCAGAAAGAGAAGGTTTGCGGGTGTTCTTGAGCAGTGCTCTCGATCACAGCATTTTAGAAGAAGCCGGACTTGATTCGATGGGAACTTTTTTGGCAATGACTAACAACGGTGAAGTAAACTTAGTGCTAGCTCAACGAGCAGCCGAGGAATTTACGCCGCCGAGGGTTTTGGCTATATTTCCCAAAGACCCGCAAAATGCGCCTGCAAATCAGAGTAAAATCAATCAAGCCTTTGTCTCCGATTTGTCGCTGAAGGATTGGAATGAATACTTAAACAATGGCGAAGTAAAATTGGGGGAAACCGAGTTAAAAAGTGCGGGATTGCAGTTTCAGATTGCTCACTTGCAAGCTTTGGTGAAAGCCGGGGAGTTGACGCCGCTGCTACTGGAAAGACAGGGATACTTGCAAGTAGTGTCGGCCGGCCAAACTTGGCAAACGGGCGATCGAATTATTTATTTGCTGTACGATCCGACACCGAAATTGTTAAAAAAATTGTCCGGTTCGTCGCAGTCTCCCTTAACTTTAGAAAAGCATCAGGTAGTCGAAAAAGTACCGATTCCCGATCCGGCTTTAGAGTCGGTTTTGGAAGAAGGGGAAATAGCAAAGAAGTCTGATGTTTTGCCGCCGCCTGTTTCGCGGTAGCAGCATTCATCCGATCGCACCTGAGAGTTTGTAGAAATCTCGGATCGAATCCACCAAACTCTCCCTACACAAAATTAGCCGGATCTTGATCCCGCCGGTGCTTCAACAGAATCGGCTCGCCTCGGCCATCACCCACCAAAGCCGCAGTTTCCTCCAAAGCTTCCCTCAGCCGCTTGGCCGCGTAAATCGACATATCCCTGGGTACATTTACCCGATCGCGCAAATAGCGCAAAGCCGAATCAGAACCAGCCGGCGGCGTACAAGCTTCGCCAGTCATCATCAAAGTTAAAGCACAGCGCAAAGCCTCATCGAATAACTTGTCGTCAGCAGGATTGACTCGAACGATGTTGTGGCGGTGCTTGATGACGCGGTGAAGCGCTTCCGCCCGCGAGGTTTCCGGTTCTGGATACATCACATCCGGGAGTCCGGCCCAAGGCCCGTTATCCACGCGGGCTTTGTTGAGCAGCATCTGCGGTTCGCCATTTTCATAACAGCCGCCCATTTGAGGCGGTAAATCGTGGACGTGGGTGTGAAAATCGCTCTGAGTGCCGCGATAGGTAGGGCGGCTTTCCATCGCTGCAAACCAGTCAGCAAAGCGCGGGTTTTCTTCCCGCATCGAGTAGCCTTTGTAGTAGTAAAGACTGGCATTCATCCGTTCGACGTAGGGCGTAAAGATGACATCCGCAGTGCCAAATTCATCGAGGAAATAAGGCCCAGATGTGCTAGCCAGAGCAGCTTCTACTTGGGCGGCGACACTGATAAATTGGTGGCGGTTGTGCTGTTCTGCTTTGGCTGAACTTGTCGGGTAGCACAGCCAATTGCACCAGGCTCTAAACAGCAGTCTCTCCAGCCGCCGCAGGGGTATGACTGCCGGATTTTCCATCCCCAAACCCAAGGGGCCGAAAACTCGTTCCAGGGCGATTAAGATGTCGTCGCTTTCGGTGATAATGCGGCCGTCTAGCTCGATCGCCGGTAACATTCCCGACGGCACTTTGCGCTTGTACCAGCTTTCTTTTTCCCCGTAGCAGAACATGGTAACTTTTTCAATGCGGTAGGGGATTTGTTTTTCTTCCAACCACAGCCAAATTTTCTGGCAGTAGGGACACCAGGCGTGGTTGTCGCGGTACAGCGTGACTCTCACGTCGGATTCGGGATGTCCGAAAAGGCGCAAGCGGGCTTGAGCGTTGGTGGGGCCGTTGGTGCGATCGACTTGAAAGTCAGTGAGGGCTTCTAATTCTTTCCAGCTTAGGGGAGAAACAGTCATAGGATTTTAGATTTTAAATTTTAGATTTTAGAACTGAAAAATAGGGCTGACGCGCGTGCAGTCAGAAACCGGGTTTTTGCGACCATACTTCGTTACAGCCCGCAGAAATGGCTAAAAACCCGGTTTCTTTGGCGGAGTGCATAAGTTCTGAGATGTTAAGGTACTCTACTATTGTCACATTTGCGTAACTCCTGTCCAAAACTCAGGCTCCCTCACCAAGCATAGCGGGCAAGTCGATCTCTTTGACGCAGGTCGATCGCGACAAAGACAGTACGCAGTCGATGATGCTGAGCAAGTCAGATAGCGGAATCGCGCTGCCACCGACCAGCCCACCTGCTGCCAAATCCGCAAGTACCTCCGGAGTTCCAATGTTTCCAGGGTTGATAACGGTTACGCCTATTTGCTGCGATCGTAATTCCTCCCGCAGCGCATGAACCGCCCCTCGCAAACCAAACTTGGATGCTGAATTTGCCACTTCTCTACCGGAAAAATTGTCTCGCCCGGAGAGAGCACCCATAAAAATCACTTTCGGGTTGTTCGAGCCCCGAAGTGCGGGCAGAAGTGCTTTTACCACCCGAATCGGTGCGATTAGATTCACGGTGATTACTCGTGTGATGTCTTCATCCGAACAATTTTCAAAACTGTATTGACTGGTGAAAGCATTAGTTTCCCAAGTGCCGCCCATATACAGCAAGGCATCAAGAATATCGCTGCCTACTGCCTCCACGACTGATTCAACGCCAGACAGAGAAGACAAGTCGGCACTCACCCACTCTCCAATAGGTGGCTGAGTACGGGATACGGCTAGCAAACGGCGGCACTTGGGCGCGAAACGTTCGGCAACTGCCAGGCCAATTCCGCGACTGGCTCCCGCGACTACAACTGTATTGAACATTTTTGGGCTTCCTAAATCTTGCATCCCTTGACTGACGCTGCGGCGTTTTCAGACTGTTTTTTAATACAGAAGGCGATATTTCTAAGGCGATGTCTGGGGAGGGGGTGGGGCGTCTTGAATTTTAGCGAGTGCTGCTTTCATTTCGGGAGTTGCCAAGAAGTTTTGGGTGGCTGCAATTAAACGATCGCCCCAGAGGTTGTCTTTGAGAAAAGCTACAGTGGCATAGCGTTTGTCTAATGTCAGGGCCGCTTCTCCCATTGCTAAACCTTTTTCTTTGTCGCCTTTGGTGTAGAGTGCTACTGCTAGAGCTAGCATTGGTTCCGCTGCTTTGTTGTCGATCGCGATCGCCTCCTGCCAGCGTTTGATGGCGCTATCGACATCTCCCATTTCGTATTTAACTAATCCGATATTGTTGATAGCCGGCCACAGGTTTTTTTCTAAAGCAAAGGCTTTTTCGTACTGGGCGATCGCATTATCAAACCGCTGGAGCTTGTAAAAAGCGTTACCCAAATCAAATAATGCACCGGGAGTGTCTGGTTTTATTTTCAATCCTGCTTGCAAGTATTCCGCTGCTTTCTCGTACTTTGCTTGCCGAAAGTAAGCTTCTCCCAAGACAAATTTAATTGAGGAATTTTCTGGCGCCAGAGATTGAGCTCGCCCCAAAGCTTCAATTCCTTTGTCCAACTGTTCGACTTGAAGGTACAAGCTGCCTAACAAAGTCCAAGTTTGAACATTCTTAGGGGCTAACTGTGTGGCGAGTTCGGCTCTGGGGACAGCGAGTTGGTACTGCTGGAGTCTGGCTAGCTGGACTGCTTCTTCAGCAAGGCTCAAGGCTGTCTGTTCGAGTTGGGCAGAGTCGATTTGCAGGGTGTAAGGCAGGAGTGCCTGTGCGACAACGGGCTCGGGCATTGTCCCCAAACCGAGTCCGAGTAGCAGAGATAATAGTAGAGGAATCCGATTAGGCACGCGATCAGCCCCAGGAAAAAATATAATGGTTTCTCGATCGCCTATAATAACTCATATTTTTGAGTTTTGATATTGCTTCCTGACTCGCAACGTTTTGCGGTTTTGAGTTAAATTGTTCCCCTATTCTGTTTTGCACTCAGGAATAATAATTTTGATTCACTGCTTTATAGAGGATTGAAGTCCTCACTACAAACCAGGATTTTTTTATTTTAGCAACTTTAGTGATACCAATGAAATAAAGTTATGCTACTACCGAAAGTTTGACTCCCGCCCACTACATCGGGGGGGGCTGGGGGGTGGATATGTAGCGCTATTTTATGAATTTGGTATGAGTTAATAAAGTCTGTTAAATACTGCTTTAGAGGTGGCTGAAATCCTCACCACAAAACTAAAAAAAATATTCATTTTTAGCAATTTGAGTGAGTTAATAAAGCCTGTTGAATTTGGTCTAACAATTGTGCTGCCGATAAGGAAGAAGGCAAAATTTTTGCAGATATTTCTTGCAGCAAAAAGTCGATCGCCTCGGATTCCGAGTTGACAGCAGACCGATAATCCCAGACTAAAATTGGCCGTTTTGGAGTCATTTGTCGCAGGTTCGACAGCGCTTGCAACATAGCAGTTGATTCTGAGGGGGCATCTCGCAAGCACAGCAAAACTAAGTCAACGCTTTGATATTGCAACTGCTGCAAAACTTCTGTCCAGCAGGGTGCGATCGACCCTCGGAATCCTGCGGTTTGGATGTATTGAATAAAAGCTTGAAAGTTGGGAGCACAAAACTGGGAATTGGAGAGGGGAATCTCGGCTTTTGTGGGTCGATCGCCATTTGCCAATTCTGCCGTCGGACTTCCCCCAGAAGTTCGGTGCAAGTCCGGTAAAGTCGAAATGTCAGCCAATAAAATGCTGGGCTTCCAACTCATGCCCGCAGCTACTTGAATCACTTGCCACAGCGCCGACGCGCCCAACCCTGATGTTTCGGGACAGTCGGTTGCCAAACAGGGAAATACCGACAATCCTTTGACTTGATTTGCCAGTTGGGTAGTTGCGGAGTCCAAAGTCACCAAGGGCAGGGAACCCAAATTGCGCGATCGACTCAACTGTTCGATAAAAGCTAAGGGGTTTTGCAGTTGACTGGTACTGTCCAAGACGATCGCCGAAGGCCGCCAAATTCGGGCGACGAGTTCTGCTTGGTCGAGGTCGTCTGCCTCTAAAACCCGGCAGTAGGTGGGATTTAGCAGTAAAGCGGAACCTTGAGACGAACTGTTTTGCGGGCACAGCCACAACACGGTTAAAGAACTTCTCACCTTGCTGGTACTGGCGTGACTTTGGCCGATCGAATCTGCCAGCAACCGACGCAAAGCGGGTTCTTCCACCGGCAAGCTCAAAAAGCCTTCGGCGCGGTTGACACAAGCCCGTTCTTTTTCGCCTCTGGTGGCTGTGACAATCGCTGGAATCGATCGGGTATCTGGATCGCTCTTGAGCAGAGTCAGCACGTCCCAACCCGACAGCAGCGGCAGCAGCGGGTTGAGGAAAATCGCTTCGGGACTGAACCTGCGGGCTTTTTCCAGGGCTTCGGTGCCCGATCGGGCGACGATTACTTGGTAGCCCAAACCCGAGAGAAGCTTGGTTAAATCTTCGATATATTTGGGAACTGCTTCGACTATTAATACTAAACGAGAGCGAGAATTGGCGATCGGATTCTGATATTTTGGTTTAAATAATTCTGACTCCGCCGCTGCACGCGCTGGGGATTCTTCCCCTGGGTTTCCCGGAGGATTTGGCGGCAGCAGCAGGGTAAATTCAGAGCCTTGGTTGTCTGAGGAAATAAACGAAACGTCTCCGCCGTGGAGCCTCGCGAGCCGTTGAGTCAGCACCAGTCCGAGTCCTGTTCCTTGAAAGCGCCTGGTGAGGGGGCTTTCTAACTGTTGGAATTTCTGAAAGATCAGGTGCTGTTTGTCGGCGGGGATGCCGATGCCGGTGTCCCAAACTGTGAAGGCGAGCCAACCTTCCCAAACATTTACTTTCAATCCGATTTTGCCGCCTGCTTCGGTGAATTTCAGGGCGTTGGCAAGGAGATTGACGAGCATTTGCCGCAGTCGCAGTTCGTCGGCAATCAAATAACTAACTCCCGGTTCTATTTCGAGTGTAAATTCTATTTTTTCTGACGGTTCTGTGTTTGCTTCGCCGTTTGTTTGGCTGGGCGCGGCAGGGGATTTTTCTTCTTGCTGTTGCAGTTGTTTTGCTTGTTCAAAGGCTCTTTTGCAAGTTGCTGCTATTTCTACGGATTCGGGAATTAGTTCTAGCTGCCCGGTTTCCATGCGGGTCAAGTCTAAAATGTCGTTAACTATTGTCATCAAATGCCGCCCGCTTTGATGGATTAGTTTGGCGTAACGTGTTTGGCGATTGTTGAGTTCTCCGATCAATTTATCTTTGAGCAGGCTGGACAAACCGAGGACGGCGGTGAGGGGGGTTTTTAGTTCGTGGCTGATGCAGGATAAAAATTCGTCTTTTAGTCGGTTGAGGTGGATTAAATCTGCATTTTTTGCTGCTAGTTCTTTGGCGACTAAATTTTCTTCGGTGACATCTTGTCCCATGACTAAAATTAGGTCGTCCCAGAGCGGTTGTTTGATAAATTGCCAGATCCGTTCTTGACCTGTTTGGACGGGGCAGTCGCAAATGTAGGTGTCTGGTTTGCCTGCGATCGCGCACCAAGCTGTAGCGGTTAAGGTTGACGGGGAGGCGGCCGAGTACAGGGGTAGGGGGCAACTGGTGGCTGCTGTTGTATCCCGCCCACCGCCCGATCGACTTGCTCCTACTAAACTCTTGCACTCAGAGGCGGCTGCCTCTATCGACTGACTCGTGTATTCGGCTGTGGAATGGCTGGGTTTGGGCGGCGAGTGTTTGCCGAAATTTGCTGCCGGTTCCACAATTGGTTCGGGGCCAGCTCCCAGCAAAATCCGCCACGCTGCGTTTTGACTGACTATTTGTCCGCTGGGGGTTTGCAATCTCAGCGGGAGGGGGAGTTTTTCTAGGAGTTGGACTAGGGAGTTGAGGTTTTCCGAGGGTTTCAATCCTGCTTCCAAAAAGCGCGATCGAGCGCCCAGGGTGGTGGCGATGGCTGCTGAAACCGATATTAATTCGATTTCTTTGACTGCTGTTGGTTCCGCCTGACGGCTGCTGTTGAGTGTAGCGACAAATTGCAGCAGGCTCATGCTGTCTAGCAGTCCTAAAAATTGACCGCTGGTATCTGTGAGGGCGATCGGGCTTTTGGAGAAACCGCCGGCGCTTTGGCTGTGGGCTGGGCTATTTAGTTCTGCTTTTTGCAGGTACTGCCAGAATTCGCTGACACTCAAAGCTGCAGGTACTGTTCCGATCGGTTCGATCGCGATCGAGCTTTCTGACAAAAGTTGCTTTCCCTCGTTTGCGTGTGAGTCCGCGCGAGTCCAAACGCTGCGGAGGTAAACTAATCCTAGGAGCTTTTGTTGTTCGTTGACTACTGCAACTCGATCGCAATTTCCCTCAATGAAAATTGACCGCAGCGATTCTAGTGTCGCCGTCGGTCGGCACAGTGGCACTGGGGAGATAAAATTCTTGAGACTGGGGTTAGTGGTTGGCATAACAAACCTGAGAGTCTGCTATCTATAGCAGTAATATTTTTGAGACCCAATGTACCTGCGGATTTCTGTATCTGATTAATTTTATATCAGTTCGCGATCGAGTCCGGGATCGCCCCTACAAGAGCGAGTTCGAGGCCTGCACTTGATTTGAGGCGATTACTAATTATTTTAAGGCTTAAGCTTAATTGCAGAAATCAAGCTTTGGGTGCTTGACATTAAAGCAAAGGAGCACACTTTGATTATTCTTCTGTTAGAAAGCTTTTTCTCATTTATTGGGTCGTTAAGATTGGTTACAATAAATGTTGAAATAAGTGTGATTGTGTAAACAAATTTGTCATAGCGATCGGCATGAATCTCGCTGTGTTATGTCAATTCCTCTCTTCATCGTCCTGTATTCATTTCTCTCTGGGATCTCTCTGTGTTCTAGCGCCGGTTAAATCACCTGACGATGCAACGGTCAACGATATTAGGGAGCATCTGGGGCTTGGTAAAAAGCACTTTTTGGCGATCGGCTGCTGTGCAAATAAATATTTTATATTTCGAGAAACCGAAAATCGTCAAATCTTCTGCCCGTCTCGGACACTCTCCACCTGAGATTGCCATAAAATATCAAATCGATTTACGGCAGCCAGCGGGGATTGTAGCCGGCAAAGGGAAGTTCTTCGGGCTGTACTTTTGCAGCAGAAGCGTCTGCAGGTATTTCTAATAAGGGTAGCACCCAGAGGCGGCTGGTGGCGATCGACTGTCCGCCCGAGTTGCGGGGACTGTCTGCTGCTGAGGGTTTTGCTGATGTAACTAATTGGTCGAAAATTAATGCCAGACCGTCGGGAGATAAACTGATTTGGGTATCTAATTGGTTGGGCAAAACTAGCAGCGGTTTGATGGTTCCTACCAAACGAGTGCCCTCTTTTTTGAGGTCGATGGCAGCGATAAAAGGCTGTTCTTTGTAGCTTTCTGTTTGGAGGCGCTGGGCTAACAAACAGTAGAGACGCTGGAATTGATTGTCTTTGTCTTTGCGCGGGTCGAAATAAACGGAGATAATGCTGCCGGGAATCCGCAATATTTCTTGTTCTGCACCTTGGTTGTCTAAGATGAAAAGCGATCGAGTAAAGTCGCTGTTGTACTTAACATAGGCGGCGGCGGAATTGTCGCGCGCCATGCCCAATACTTGTTCGTATTTTGGCAAAAATTCTACTGGATCTGCTTCTGGTTTGAGCGGGACGATCGCTAATCCTTGTTTTTGAGACATTACCACCGATTGGCTGTCGGGCCGAATCATAAAATCTCCGCCTTGTTGATTTTCCAAAGGTCGGGGCGGTAATTTTTCTTCCAGAATCCAAGGGCTAAAATCGCTTGGATTGCTGCGGTTGACTCGCTGAATCAGGATGATTTTTCCGTCGGCTGAAAGGTCAAATTTTAGGTTTTGGTAATCTTTGGAGTCTAATAGTTTGTCGATTCTACCTGCGGGCTGTTTTTGTTGGGAATCTTCTCCGGGGGATTGGGGATTGAGGCCGGTGGTGACTGTGAACAATTCTTGATTTAGGGTGCCGCGAGTACGGGCGATCGATCGATCTGTGGCTGAGAATAAAATGCGATCGCTGCCGGGATAGGGTTTAAAATCGGTGACAACCAAATCTTTGGGAGTCAGGGGTATCGGTTTCGATTCGCTGCTGCTGAGGTTGACTAGCATTAACCTGCTTTCTGTTTCGCCTTCAACGCCGATATAAGCAAAAGCTCGATCGCGAGTGCGAAAGGAACTGCTAAACGGCTGCATTGGCGTGCCTTTATATTGGTTGTTTTCTCCGAAATACTTGTCCGTTGCTCCGGCGAGTTTTAATGTGTAGGTAACGCCGTAGGGTGCCGGATCTTTGAGGGTGTAAGCCATGCGCCGTCCCGCCCAACTAAATTTACCGGGGAGGTTCGGTTCTAGCGTTAAGTTTTCCTCGACGCTGGATTGGTTCATCGGGCGAAAGAATGTCAGGAGAAAGCCGGTATCTCGCGCGCCGATTTGTTTGTTTTCCCAGCTAAATTCTCGCACTCTGGGCGCTGTGCGATCGCCGCTCAGCAGCAGCAGTCCGATTAAGGCGCTCAGGATTAACATCAGCAAGATCGCCGTGCGGTCGATCGGCTGTTTGAATGGCAGAATACCCAAAGGTGAAGGACTAATTTTTTTCTTAAATATCTTCACAAATTTTTCTCTCCTATTTTTTGTGAAAAATCACTGCCCAATTTTCCCTCTTAAATTTTACAGTCCCAGATGCACCCCAGTTCAAAAATGCAATTTCGCGATCGAAGCTTGCGATCGACTCCGGTCGATTATCATAACAAAAACAGTCCGCACTACGAACGAATCCGAGAGCGATCGCCACCGCGTCCACGACTGCTAATAATCCTGACGGCTACTTAGCCCAGAGCGATTATTTCACGAATTTTCGACCATTGCTATATTGGAACTGCGATCGACGGCTGACAGTGTATAGGGCGATTCCGGTTCGGGATATAACTTAGAATACTTGCTATCGTAATGCCTGACCTCAAAATAGTTTAAGTTTGACGGATGAGGCTTATATATAGAGAAACATTCCAAAAGACAAAAAGTTGCTGCACTCTCTAAAGGCCCGACATCCACTATTTGATTTTTGAACAAGCGACCTGATTTTATCCAGTGTTTCATCTGCTTCCTAGACAAACAGTAAAATGCTGCGTGAGGATTGTTGAATTCCGCAAATTTTACACCTTCTATCTCTACACTAGATAGCTTATTTATCAACAACGATCGCGTGATAGTCAAATCAATATATCTCTTGGTTCCTTGATACATTTCATAACGATTTGGGTAAAGAATTGCATTTTCATACCCGCTTTGTCGGTTAAATTTTTCTAGTTTTTCTAGAGTGAAAGCGTCCGACAAAATAATGTCATCTTCTATAAATAAAAACCAGTCAAATTCTTCTACTTTTTCCACAAACTCTTCCTGATGCCTAAACCCTACAAACATTGGGTCGCATTCAGGATATTCTTGTACCTGAATGCACTTAATTTGATATTCAGGCAAATAAGCTGTAACGTGCCTGTTCGGCAGAGTTTGGATCGAAATACTCAGCTCGCAATGAGCAAAACTCGCCAACAGTCCGTCTATGGTGTGCCTGAGTCTCTCTATCTTTGCCGCCCCTTTTTCTGGATTCTTAGATTCTTCAACTGATGTAATGTGCGCGACAGCAACAAAGACTTTGGGGCATTCTTTTTGGGGCTGTTCGTTTTCTTGGAATAATTTTATGATGGATTTTTTTTGATAAAAAAGCATCATTTTCATATACCTGACGACCGACCGCGATATTTCTTGTAACAAAGCAATTTGGAAAAAGATAAAGTGTATTACTTTTCTTTTTACTGTATATTCATCTGACATCCAGACAATCTCCTTTTTGTTTACTGAAACAGTTGATTTATCGGTACTAAATCCATCGGTGATATTTTGTCGGTTGGCAACCCCCAACCCAGCACATATATTCTAACACAAAGTATACTTGCCAAGACTCCTAAGAACAGTATTGTTAATTTAATATCCTCCCAAAAACAAGTTAACCCTTCTTTCCAAAGACCGTAGGTAGTAACTAAATAAGTAGGAATATCGCCGACAGCTACAGCAATCACAGCACCTAAATTACCCATGAAATGATATCCGATCGGGATGCCAATAGTGATACTCAAGAAAGTTACCAGATTGCCCATAGCTGAATATTGAGATTTGCCAACCGCTAACAAACAAGAGCCCATTAAGTTGTGGAGAGTAGTGTGCCAAATACCTAAAGCCAAGATTGGCATCATCCAAGATGCTGCTATATATTCTTTCCTGTACAGTGTTAAAATGAGCTGGTCTCCAAAGCTCACAAAAATTGCTAGGCCTAGGGCCAAAGGTATCAGAATCAAGTTGCGGTTTTTAATGATTTTGGCGCGCAATTCCTCGCGAGGCAAATCTGCTAGCATCGAAATAGAGGGAAAAATCACCCTACCGCCGAGGGCGATGATCACTTGGCGCGGCATATCGCCGAGGGTAAAAGCGATGCCGTAAATGCCCAATGTTGTTAAAGTAAAGATTTTCCCTAGAACTAGGCGATCGGCTTGGGAACACAGAAAAAATAACATCGTAGACAAAAATATCCATTTGCCATAGGAAAATATTTCTTTAGCTGCTTCTTTATCCCAAGCAAAGCGGTTTGACTGGCCGCGAATCAAAAAATGGCTCCATACTAACTCCGTTACAGCGCCCGTAAAACCGCCAACAATAATCGCCCAGATGCTTGGATTGAAAAAGGCCCAGACAATCATCACTGCAGTAGAAAATATCTGTATTCCTAACTCAAAAAGCACTACTTCCTTGACGCTCATTTTGCGTTCGAGGGTGGATACAGAAGTAGATTTGAAGCCTCCTATTAGAGTATTTATACTTATGCAAGGCAGCAACCACAGGAGACGGGGTTCTTCATAGAAGTTGGCAACTGGCCAGGTGATTAATATTAAACACAACCAAACAAACAAGCTGCGAATAACTTGCATTGTCCAAGCGGTGTTGAAAAATTCAGGCTCCTCTCCGCGCTTGTTTTGAATAATACTCGGGCCCAAACCTATGTCTGTGAATAAGTTGACACCCGTGATGAAAACGTAGGCTAGCCCCACCAAACCAAATAGTTCGGGCAAAAGCAGGCGGGTCAAAATTAGGTTGCTGCCAAATCGGATAATTTGACTGCTTCCATAGCTGGCGAGCGTCCAGAATGCGCCTTTGAGCGCTAATTTTTTTTCTGATGACATATACTCTAAATTTATTTCCTAATTACGAGTCTAGTTGCTGAATCTGTGATTGGCAACTTGTAAAGGATGCTGCTGCCAATCTTGTAACTGACTTTACCGTATCTTCATTTTTCTAGGACGGGCGGGACTTTTATTGCACAACCAGAAAGATAAAATTTAATCTGCAACTGGCTTCGGGTTTAATAATCATAAGGGTTTTTTGGTTCGGGAATGGGTTTGAGGGAGGATGCTTGAATGATTAATTTGCGCTTGTCTTGCAGTTCTTCTACGATCGTTTCTCCTTCTATTTCTAGCCAACTGTCTGGGGGAAAGGAGGCGCGGTTTTGACCGATCGGTAATTTTACCGGCAACCCGATCGGATAGGCATCCGCCGCGCAGCAGGTAATGATAAAACGCCCGATCCACATATATTGTTCTGCTATGTTTGGCGGGTGAATGACAAATCCTTTAACTTTTACTTTTTGACCTCTATATATATCTGGTTCTGGATTGAAGTTTAACAGTCGCACCCATTCGACGAGCGATCGCTTTTCGGGTTTTGTGCTATTGCGAAATTCTTGCGGTTCCAGTCTGGTGATGGGCAGGGATTCGGTGAGGCCTCGTTGCAATGCTGTCTGGCTGGTAAAGGTGCGGGGGGTTACTGCTAAACCGATTAATGCGACGCTCAGCATTAAGGTGCTGCCGATACTGGGGGGGAATAAAGTAACGTGTTCAACTTCTGTGATTCTGGGAGACTTGTTTGCTGGCGATGTCCGCAATTGTTTGTTGGCGCGATCGACCTTTAATAGTTCCCAAATCTTCAATCCGCCAATCACCATTAAGCCGATTCCTCCCACTACAGTCAAGGCAAAGTAATTGGGGTGAATCAGGATGCTTAATTTGCCGGTGATCCAATATTTTAGGAGCAATATTCCCCAGGCTAGGATAGCTAGGGCGTCCAGCCAAGGGCTAATTTTTTTAAGATTCATATTTGAAGAGTCATTAGTTATTAGTCATCAGTCATCAGTTATTAGTTATTGGTTATTGGTTATTGCTCCTTGGTTGTCGATCATTAGTCATTAGTTATTAGTCATCAGTCATTAGTTATTAGTTATTGCTCCTTAGTTATTGGTCGTTGTTATTTGTCATTGTTATTGGCTCAAAGAGAATTGGAAGTCTATTGCGGTTCGATCGCGTGGTGTGAGGTATGCCATATACCCGCGGAGGTCACGGAGGCCTTGGCCCGAAAGCACCTCATCTTTATGATAAATGCTATATCGTTATTTGTCCGTGCGGGCCAATCGATCAACCTAAATACAAGTTGACAGCGAGGGTCATTAAAAATGTTAATTGAGCAGCCAAGACAACTAAGTAAATTACGGCTCTACCTTGAAAAATAGAGAGCATTAAACCAATGCCTTTGAGGTCAATCATCGGGCCGAAAACGAGAAAGGCTAACAGCGAACCGCTGGTAAATGTGGCGGCAAAAGACAGGGCAAAAAAAGCATCTACTGTAGAACAAATCGATACTACTGCCGCTAGTATCAGCATGGCGATAATCGACGAAACAGGGCCTTGGCCGAGGTTGAGAATTAGTTCGCGGGGTGCGCCAACTTGAATGATGGCGGCGATCGCACTTCCGATGACCAAAACTCCTCCCAACTCCCGCAACTCCTGTACCATACTATCCAAAAGCAGGCGCAGACGTTCTCTAGAAACGGGGTGAAACATGGAGGAAGGTTTAGAGATTTTTTCGGTTTTGCCTGTTTGTAAGGGCTTCCAGTCGTCTTGTAGCAAAGATTCGATCGGCACTGCACCCCCCGGCTGACCGAGCATAAATGTCCCGGATTGTAAAAGCAGCGGAGTGTTGGATTCGGCGAGGCGTTTTTCGGAAAAACCTGGTTTTGGCAGGGGGATAGCGCGGGCTACAGAGGGATGTAGCAGAGGCCGCAAGTCTGCTTGGGCGCTGAACACCCAGCCGATGGTTGTGGCGATAAACAGAGAAAAGACTACCCGCAAAACTACAATTTCTGGCTGATCGCGAAATGCCGTCCAAGTCGCCCAAATTACTATGGGGTTGATGGTGGGGGCGGCGAGTAAAAAGCCGATCGCCGCTGGTGCGGGTACTCCCTGCATCAGCAACCTGCGGGCTACGGGGACGTTACCGCACTCGCACACGGGAAACAAAAAGCCGATCGAACTCCCCATCAAAGCCCCCAGCAGGGGGTTTCGCGGGATGCGGGATACGAGTTTGCGTTCGTCTACAAACCCTAGCAGCAAACCTGAGAATAAAACTCCCAGCAGCAGAAAAGGTATTGCTTCTACTAACAAGCTGAGAAAAAGGGTAAAAGCATTGTTTAACTGATTCGTTAGGGCTGGTTGCATCGATCGCCTGCTGGTAAATTGGTATTTAGTTTCACGTATTTGGCAGATTCCCTGTCGATCATACCTTCTTGACAGCACTAAGTTAAGATTCAGTTGGTTTTTTGGGGAGCATCTGTATTTGGCTTTAACGCCGTGCGATATTTGGGCTGAGTTCGCGAGTCTTTTATAGAACCCATTTGATATCTATTCTGCGTAAATCTCAGAAACCGGGTTTCTCTCTCTATTTCTCGTCAACCACTAAAAACTCCAAGAAACCCGGTTTCTCGCCCGCGTAAATCTCAGAAACCGGGTTTCTCTCTCTATTTCTCGTCAACCACTAAAAACTCCAAGAAACCCGGTTTCTCGCCCGCGTAAATCTCAGAAACCGGGTTTCTCTCTCTATTTCTCGTCAACCACTAAAAACTCCAAGAAACCCGGTTTCTCGCCCGCGTAAATCTCAGAAACCGGGTTTCTCTCTCTATTTCTCGTCAACCACTAAAAACTCCAAGAAACCCGGTTTCTCGCCCGCGTAAATCTCAGAAACCGGGTTTCTCTCTCTATTTCTCGTCAACCAC
>NZ_JADEXD010000001.1 GCF_015207285.1 Tychonema sp. LEGE 07203
CCCACCCACCGCACCAGTTCCCTTTGCGATATTTGCGATCGCATTCTCAGAAGGCTTTAGTAAGGTTTTGATATTAAACGCGAGCGCGTTTGAGAGATGTTCCACTTGCAAATAAATTATAATCATGTACGAACATATTCAGCATTTTCTCACCCTCACAATTGAAACTGTGGTAATTTTTGGTTACGGTGGCTTAATTGTTCACTATATCGCTACGCTGTTAGCATCGAAGCGGATGAATCCTTCTGAAAAACTCTCAGCAGAACTTGCCCCAGATTTTGTGCCTCTTCTCAATAAAATTGCTTCCTTTCCTACTGTTGCCGAAGGTGCAGCAACTCCAGAACCCACAGAAGAACAGCGCCTCACCTCTTCGCTACAACTTAAAGCCGAATTTGCTTCTAATATTCAACTCGATACCGACACATTAAATCTACCCTTCATTCAAGTCGATAGCCTGACTCTTCGACAATGCCGCACCGTTATTCGAGCGCTCAATTCCACTCTCCCACGAAGTGAGCATATTCGCCTTAAACTCAACAAAAAAGATGTGCCAGCCGATTCGTTAAAATTTCAAATTAAGAAGCACTTTGAGCATCGACCGCAGAAAGTTGTCTCCCTAATTGAGCAAATTTTGAAAGCTAGTTAGCACGCTCGGGGAATCCACAAGCCAATTAGTCTTTTATTTCAAAACAACTTATGGTAACGATTTGATAGAAAGTTTTTTTGAATGCACCCTCCTTTTCCTGACCAAGCTATTAGTTACTTTCTTCAGCGCCAAGGGGAATCCGACCCTTGCCAATCTGTTCGCTCAACTCGTTGAGACTCAATCCCCGTTCAATTGTGATCGCACGAATTTCCTCCATCCTACCGACGTTACCTGGATATAAGCTAGATAGCAGCATATCTGCCTGCCGCGAAGATTTGTTGCGCTGTTAATTGCAAGTCGGGAAAGATTGATGAAATAAGCATATCGTCATTTTGAAACAACTGTTTTTGATACTCGTCTTCTCGCAGCGTACAAATAGTAACTGTCGGTTGTTTGGGTTTGCCAATATATTCTCTGCCACCAATGCCCAGATAGTCAACAATCCAATACTCAGCCACTCCTAGTATGGCGTAATCTTCAACTTTGCGGGCGTAATCGTTCTGCCAGTTGGTGCTAACGACTTCAGCAATCAGTTTAATTGAGGAACCTGATGTAATTACAGGTTCTTGTTGCCACAAAGGTTCATTAATTAGTCGAGTTTGGTCTAATACAAGCACATCGGGGCGAAAGGCTGTTGCTGTTCCTAATAGTTTGATGAGACAGCGAGGGGGGATAAGGTAGGGTAGATCCAGGCGGTCAATTTCTACATTCAGTTTTCGTCCCAGAAAACCGGATACTTGCTCGTGCGGCCCTGTTGGTTCCATTTCGGTTAATTCACCATCAATCAGTTCGTAGCAATCGCTGTCGCCGTAGTTTGTAATAAATTCATCAACAGTTATAAGGTTTGGAGGTGATTGAACCATTGTGTTTTTTCCTGATATATTTACACGGCACAAAAGCGTAATTTTTAACAAGTTTTTACCGATAAAAACCCCGTCATTACTATCAATAAAACTTCTAGTAACGAGTTGATAGAAAAATTTTTTATCTAACCTCCCTTTCCATATCTGGCGATTAGTTACTTTTTTCACCATTGCCAAGGGGAATTAGACCCCTGCCAATCTGTTCTATCAACTCGTTGAGGCTCAATCCGCGTTCAATGGCGATCGCGCGAATTCCCTCCCATCCCACCGACGTTACCTGGATATTTCTTTGCTTCTTGGGTTCTTCATAGCGGGGTTGTCCCCCAGAGCGGTTGAGGTTGGCTAGTGAGTTGGGATGGGGGTGAATTCCTTTCCTGGGTGACATAGCGTCGATAGCATTTCCTTTTTTTTACTATTTTCGCATTTTCTGGAGGCTTCTCGACGATAACTATGTTAGTGTTGAATAGTTCAAGAAAATTCCTGCCCGCGCTGACTCCCCTACTCCGGTTGCGGTCGAGCGCGGGCGAGCCTTGCATTCAACAAACTCGCCAGGAATGCGTCAAATGCAATCAGAAGCAGACGATCGGGAGCCGCAAGCGTTAATTGTTTTGCCGGGGGGTATTGGAGGGTGTACCTCTTGTGCTGCGAAACAACTGCGAATCGACCCCGAATTTCAATCTCTCATTCCTCCCCTGAGTAAAGACGAAAAAGCCGCCCTGCAAGCGAGCATTCTGGAGGAAGGATGCCGCGATCCGTTAGTAGTCTGGGTCGAGGAAAAGCTTCTCATCGACGGCCACAACAGGTTCGCCATCTGTACCGCGCACGGCATACCATACAAAATTGTAGAGATGTCTTTTGACAGTCGAAATGCAGTCAAGGTCTGGACGATCGCCAACCAACTGGGACGGCGCAGCTTGACGCCAGAATCCGTTAGCTACCTGCGCGGCACCTGGTACGAGCTGACCAAGGAATCTCACGGGGGCAAGCGTTCGGCAAACTGTCATTTTGACAGTTTGACAGACAAAATATCGCCAGATAGAGCAAGCTGTCAAAATGGCAGCTTGACAGACAAAACAATGCCAGATGAGGCAAGCTGTCAAAATGACCACTTGACAGACAAAACAATGCCAGAAGGAGCAAGCTGTCAAAATGGCAGCTTGACAGACAAAACAGCACGAGAGTTAGGAGAACGGTTCAAAGCTTCCCCCAGAACGATTTACCGGGATGCCCAATTTACTCGAGCTGTGGATGCTCTTAGTTCTATTGGAGGAGAAGATGTGAAGTGGAAGATTCTTAACCGCTCTGCTGGGCTGACAAAGAAGGAAGTTCTTGCTTTGGCCAATGATGCTCGCAGTCGTCCGGCTCAAGTTGCCAAAACTTTACAGGGGCGATGCCGGAAAGTGAAACCTGAAAAGCAACCTGCCATCGCTCACCACCTAACGCTCAAAATTAGTTCGTTAGTAGAAGTGTATGCGCCCGATCGCCAGGACGTTAACGGTCGGTTGGGGCGCATTCAGTCAGTGGGCGAGAAAACGGCTACCGTGTGGATGCGGCACATCCCTACTCTTGCCATGAATTTGCATACCTTCAAACACTCAGCTCTCACCGTCGTGCCGCTCGAAAATCAACCGGGACTTCAAGAAATTTGCGATCGCACTGACCGACTTCACCAATTAGGAAATCTAGATCCTTTTGAGATAGAAATCCTCAACTTGTTAGAAAGAACAACGGCTCTTACTCCCACCGAATTGCAGTATTTAGAACAGATTGAGAACACACACAAGCTTGATTGAGTGCCTCACAACTATTTTTCATTTTGAGAACAGCAATAACTTCGGAAAGTTTATTTGATTCACTTGACAGTTCAAACACTGAGTCAATTAATTTTTGTTGAGCTGCTAATTGTTGCAGTGAATAACAAGCTATTGCTCGCACTCGCTCTGGAGACTTGCTAGCATTTTTAGCAGCAAACGGTCCCCAGAAAGCACTCAGTACAATCTTAATCTGTTCCGATATTGGGTATGTTTGACTCAAACAGTAATCCCAAACCATCTTATCGAATGGGTCGTCTAGTGCAACTAAAACACCCGATATTTGCGACTGCACTTGCTTCTGATTTGGGTCAGGTAACGGCTGATTGTTCAAATTGGCAATCATAAATTTCTCCTGTTAAGCTAACTTATTTACATCCCATTCAAGACTTTAGTATTTGCCCTCAAGGAACAAACTCTCGTTCTTGAGGGGAGCGAATCCACAAAGTACAAAATCCTTTTTGTGCAGGTTTACCCTCTACTGTCAGCGTCACCCCCAATCTATTTATCTCAGTTTCACACAGTTTTTTGCCACCTTTCTCGCTCAACAAAGCTTGATTCCAGCTCATAAATTGGCGAGCATATTTCCCTTCATTGCTTGTTGCCCACTGAATTGTATCCGCGTTCTTGCGAGCAAACTGACCCTCTTTGCTCAGCCCCCATTCGAGCGCTACGGCTTGTTCTAAAGTGAGCTGGCGCGGCCCTTTTGGGTCGAGTTCAGGCGCTGGAATGAACCGGGGCAGCGCTAACCCGATAAACGCGCCAATCGCCATTGCCCCTAACACCACCCCGCTCCCAAAAATCACCGACCAAATATCGTGAGCAACTTTCTCTAAAGCTGCTTGTCGCACTAGGGTGTAAACTGAGTTGGAAATGTGGCGATGTTGCACCTTAACAGCCGCTTTTCCCTGCCGTTCTAAAAACTCCCTGCTTTCTTTTTCCCAATTTTCAGTAAGCTGGCGAACTTGTTCCAGTTCTTGAGAAATAACAGCTTGAGAATCTTTCAAATCACCTTGCCATTGAGATTGCCAATTCTTGAAAAACTGGTCAATCTCTTGCGGTTTTTTTTCTAACAGCAGTTCGAGTTGACCTGTAGCCAGCAATACGATAAAAAGCGGGTCATTTTTATTGAGACCGTATCGGTAAGCTGTCTGAATGACATGAGAGCGAAATTTGGAGTCTTTGCCCTTGAGTACCTGGCTGATTAGTGACTCAGTATCTCTCTCGTACATGGGAGGGCTAGATAGAGGATCTCTGTTCAGAGCTTCTCTTTCCCTCGAATCATCGTCTATGAGTTCCCAAAACTCCTCTTCATTTAGCTTACTCCCATTTGATTTCAACTTTTCTTCTACTGCATCTTCTGGGACTGTATCTGAAGAATCGGGCAAATTTTGCGAATTTTCAGCGGATTGTATGGAATTATTTTTGGTATTATTAAGTCTTCCCTGTTCCCTTGGCGTTTCCAATATCTCGCCAAACTCTTCAGAGTCAACTTCGGAAAGTTCTTCTAAAAGTTGATCGGACATTTAACCTCCTACCTAATCAAAATCCTAATCTTTATGCTGTTCTGCATCGCGCATTCTATAGTGTGAACTCATATTTTGTCCGTCTCCTAACGAGTTCATCACCCATTGATATCGTTTCCGGCTGCATCGTCAGGTGATAAATTAGAGGGCAATTCATGAATGATTGTTACAAGTCGCCACCTATCTCGGCGCAATTTTCAGTTGTTCGATTCACAGTCAACAGCGTCGCCCTGCCCTTCGACTACGCTCAGGAACCGCGTAGCCGAAGGGTCGAAGGGTCAACAGTCAACATCATGTCTGAGTGCAACCGGAATTGATATGACTGTAAAATTTACAGGAATACCCGCAAATTATCGGTTTAGACACTATCTGTAGTATTAAGATGTGTTTCGGCACACCCACCCCGCTGGCCCAGTGGTGAAGAAGTTCTTGAAACCCTGGAAATCTCGTAGCGGGCGATCGATCTTCTTACTTTCAGAATTTAAACGCAATAAACAACGTTTATTGCTAATATCCAACGCCTGGGATAACACAACTGCGTTGATTGCACTCAGCCAGCGGGCTGGTTTCGGCACACCCTATCAGTAGAGTCTGTGCGTAAGCCTTAATTTAGATTCTTAAAAGCTTACGATACCTTTTTTACAAATTACAGCCTCCTGAGACTTTACAACCTGTTGCTTATTTAGTTACTCATTTTGTTGCTCATTTTCTATTTGCATTTCCTCATTTTTTTTTAGCTCATGGGGCGCGATAACTTCTTTTTTATTGCGATTGGGTGCGTTGTCAAACAAACCTACATCTTCTATCAGACGGAAACAGTCTTCCAGAAAAGTATGCAATCGCTGCTGACTAATCAAGAAGAATTCAGAGTGTTTCATTGCTTGAGAAAATGACAACCGCTTCGTATCAATAAACTTGCGCTCTCTTGCACTCAGAGCCGGCAAATCTACCACAGGAATTCGGTAATTATTAATGAGCTTGTTCATTTCCTTATGGCTTTGTACGTGCGACCAATCTTTGCAAACTCCAAAATTGCGGACAAAAATGTGATTGAGCTGACCTTCAAAGTAGTTGAAAGAGTCAATAAACATTTCAATGCTGTCCGTCGTGCCACCGCAAATAAACCACTTGCATACATCAACTCCTGACTGCTCTTTAAAATCAGGAGAGGTTAAATTAGCTTCGTCAATCCATTTGTTGATAATGCTGTAAACCCGAGCTGGTAAATTGACAATCACAGGAGTTTCTACTGCTGTTTCAAAAATAATATCGATATCGAAAAACTTCTCTTCATCTTCAACTAAAGCTACGATTTTTGCATTGTGTTCAGGATAGCGCTGCTGCACGTCAGGATTTTGAAAATCACCATCAATTAACGTGTACAGCAGTTCATACTTCTGATTGAATTCAACCAGAATCCGAGTTAGCATCGACTTGCCAACGCCACCTTTCTCGCCGTCAACTAAGTGAATCATGTTAGTCATTTCATTCCTCCTTGCTGGATGTCGATGTCTATTCAAGACTTAATAATTTTTAACTAAAGCTAGGTCCGACCATTGCCGGCTCGAAACCAGCTAAGTTAAATGCGCTGTTTTCAAACTCAACTTCTCCCGCAAATTCCTCGGGTTCTTTTTCTTCGGGCAAACTTGCTGGATTTGAACTCTCAGGGGCCGTTAATTCTGCCGCAATAGATGCACCTGGATTCGATAAGTGAGGGAAAGTAGCTAAAGGAATTAAACCCGAAGAAATACCAGGGGCAATTACTCCTAACTCGGTACAGTTAAATCCCGCATCTCGGCAAACTTCATCTATCTGCCTGAGCAAAAAATTAATGCTTTCTCGCCTCAAATACTCTAAGTCTGTACTAGAATGACTACCGCTATTGCGTAAAGCTGCTAACAGCCACCGCGCTTTGATCAGAGGTAAAATCGTTTCTTTGAAGCTAAAAAAAGGATGATTTTGTAGGTAAGACAGCAAGATAGCGTCTTCGGAATCTGGCAAAACTTGACAGCGCCAGCAAAATTCCTTGTAACGTTTTCTAGGCATAATTCCTCACCTTCTTTCCAGCACCTCGGTAGGGCCCTCCCAATAAGAGAGCTGCATCTAAGTTTGCTTCTGATTCCTCTAAAGAAGGTTCTGTATTGGACGACGGCTCATCACTCAATTTATTAGAATCGTCTAAGCAGCTATCTTTGATACTTGAATCAGCCTTTTGTTGAGCGCAAAATTCAGTGTTTTGTTCAGTAATATCTTCAGTCTTTTGTTCAGTGGGTTCCTCAATTTTTTGTTCAGCGGGTTCCTCAATTTTTTGTTCAGTAATATCTTCAGTCTTTTGTTCAGTGGGTTCCTCAATTTTTTGTTCAGTAGATGGCTCCGATTTAGCGTGAGTAAATTGCTCAAGTTTTAATTTAGTAGGTGGCTCGGATTTTGGGTGAGTAGGTGGTTCAGATTTTGGCTTGGTAGATTGTTCAGATTTTGGCTTGGTAGATTGTTCAGCACATTCTTTTACACTCTGTATATCAGTCGTGGGGACTGGAGCATCTCCTGAACTGGAAGTTGTATCTTCTGCCCTCTGAGAAGTTGCCGCAACAGACCTTTGCCTCAGTACCTCAAACTGAGATTTGAAGTAAGAAAATAGTCCGTAAACATCAGCTATGCGGCAACCTAAACCATCAGGATCGAGCGTTTTTGGCACTGTTATACCTGCGTGCCAAGACAGCGAATAATGAGAAAACTGATTTCGCAGTTCTGGCTTCATATATTCAGAAGTCCCCCCGCAAAATACAATTTCATCTAAATCGGGCGGCAGCACTTCATTAATCCAATGAGATAGCATTCGAGCGTAGTCGAAGCGAGACAGCTTGACTGCTTCAATCAATTGGTCAACTTCTCGATCTTTCGCTGTCTCCTCTCGATTCCGAGCAATTCGGTAAAAGTAAGGGCGGTTGTAGCTTACGCCCGCTTGAGCGATTGATAAAGCCAAACGGGAAGCATCGTAGTTAGAGGTTCGCTCTTGAACTAGATCTACTAACCTTACCATTCCTAAGTCTGAAGTTTTGCCCTTACCGACAGCACCGCGTGCCGAAACTATTACCGAAGCATTGCGAAATCCTACCATAACAAAGGCAGTTACCCGCTGCTTGAAGGCTGAACCTAAATTACTGTTGTGGATCAAAGCAATGCCGCCACCTTCTTGCAAAGCTTGGGTTTTGTCCAGGGTGACGGATAGCTTGCCTGTGGGTGTTTCAAATGAAGCAGAGTATTGACTTAAGAGTTCAAAAAATTGCTTGGAGTCATTAAATTCGCCTGGGGGCAAGAAAACGGAGATCGCAGCGCTAAATTGACTGCCTAAATCTAACTTCCGCGACACTACCCACAAAGCTGCTAGAGCTTTGTACAAAGCGCTACTGTACTTCAGTCCCGCTAAACCGATGTGAGCATTGAATTGCGCTGCTGCTAGGTAGCCAACGGCTCGGCATTCATTACCAATTGCCACCCAAGCAATATTTTCGGGAGATGCTGATGCGAGGTTGGGTTGTGTGAAACAATTGGCTATGTCTTGGCTCACTGGCCCCACTTGCGATTCCATTACAAAGGAGTTTGCTTTACTGCCTGCTTGCGAGCTTTGGCAGAAAACTCTAGTAGATAAGCCGCCAAAATCTATAGCCAGAATCGCATCTGGTATTGAGGATTTTTTCTTCATAAACGCTGGCTTTTATTACGTTACAAAATGATAGTATTGGCTTCAGTTTAAGTCTGACCTCACCAAATCCGGTGGTTTTGGATAATTAAAATAGCCCCCTCCAAATGGCGGGGACAGGCTGTCTTTCAAGGAAAAAATATTGGGTAGATTATCAGGGAAAGAGCTTTAGAGTTGTGAGAAACGGTGTAGGTATTGTGAGTGAGATACCGAGCAGGTACGCCCAAAGTATCTTCAATAAAGTGTTTGAGTTCGGTGTCGGAGTAGCACTTCTCGAACGTACCCCACTTGCTAATTACGCCATCGCTGTAAGCAATACCCGCATGATTTGCCGATCGCGGGCGTGATAGCACTAACCACCAGAGTTGGGCGAGTTAGGTGGTAAGCAGAGGTCATACTAAATCAACTTAATATCAAGAGTAATTTTAAATATACGAAAAATTTCAAGTAAAGGGCTACCGCTAGGGTGTAAAAAATAGGGAGTAAGCTATGCTCTACGCTTTGATTAATTCAACAGGAATCCATCGGCTGGAAGTAGAAGAAAAGTTGGAACTTGCAGATTTGCAAAACCGAGTGGGCATTGCAGGTGAACCTGCGTTCATAGAATATGTCCGGAATCAATTTCCAGAGCCCGCGATAGACCTAATCTGTGATGAGGAATTCTTATACAAGGAATTGCCCTTAACCTGCATTACCCGTCGCAGTATTGCACTTGGCGGTCAAGTGATTGCTACTGCCTGTACGGATGATGGTGAAACAATAGGGTTGACCGAAGTTCAGTTTCAATTAGTCGCGACAAATCTGATTATTGCGAGCAGGATCTAATCTATCATGCCTCAAGTTTGCGCTTGGGGCAACTTCCTTATTTAAAATAATATAATAATAACGTCTTACTAATAGCTAATTTTTGATAAACTTAATAACTAAAATAACTCAAACAAAATGGCTATCGCAATGGTTGTAAATCACAATTAGAACAATTGCGACACATGCCCACAAAGAAGACACAATTACCCGCATCTCAAGAACCTGTCACATCGACTGAATCTACGGCTAATACGCCCAATACGTCCTTATTGGATGTTATTTGCACTCAATTACTAGCAACCTCAGAGCAGGGAATAGAAGCACTGACCGCCCTCAAAGCTCAACTAAAAGCACAATACGACACCCCCGAAACTCCTGAAACCGACTCAATTGTGCAGCAAGCATGGCAACACATGAACCCAGACCAACGTGCTCTGATTTCCAGTCGCTGTGAGGCTCACGGAGGGCGCACTAAGTCATTGCATTTACTCACTGTAGAACTGGAGGACTTGGATGAACTAATCGACAACATCGAAGGTGAAGAAATCACACCCGAATTAGAAGTAGCGGTGCAACAACTCTTAGAACAACGGGGTAGTACCTACGAGCAATGGCTTTCCAAAGTTGATAACTACTGCGTTGCCATTACCAACCGCCACGCCCTGAGCAAACAACGTAAATCTGAAGCAGAACGCCTGAGTAAACTCGCAGCATCGGATAGCGAATGGGTGGATTGGATGAAACAGCAACTCAAGAGCTGTCTCAAATCTCAGGGTGTCAAGAAACTAAGCCTGCGCCGCATCCACTTAACTATCAGCAACAATGGCGGAGTTTTGCCCCTCAAACTCCCTTGTGAAGTAAATCAACTTCCTCCCCAGTTTCAACGCATTGAAGTATCGCCCGATAATTCAGTCATCCGACAAGCCTTGGAAGCGGGAGATATCGAAGCTCAGAAAGTTGCACAATTCGGAGGACGCGAAACTCATTTGAGCGTTTTATAGATTGCCATTAAGCAGCAAATAATCACTTTTTACCAAGGACTATTTCCTGCTGAATGTTAACATAAAAACAAAAGTAATTTTAATAAGATAGCTGTCGCTAGTGTAGAAATAAAACTAAGTTAAAGGTACACAATGCACTGCACTTTAGGGTTAGATTGTACTCAAATGGCTTTAGATGAAGGCGGCGGAGAGTGCATCAACGAAGAAAGTTGCTACCGTTACACAGAAGCTTGGAATTTGTACGAAATACTGCTACTCAAAGGATTCCCAGGTGCCGTGTATCTTTGCTGGCATAGCAAGGATAATGCGAACACCGAATGGACTGATGAAAAGTGGGGGTTCAAGCACCTCAACAACTGCGACTGGTTGCTGCACAGCAGCGCATCATTGAATGCCTTTGCAGAATGGCAACACGCCTATTACAAACTTAGCTCTAGAAACAACACCAAGTATGTTCGGAGTGAGTTATTTGATGAGTTTGAAGCGTTGAGAAAGCAGGTAGACCCAGACTACGAGAAAAACTAAGAAACCAGCGCTCTCATTCTATTTGAATAACAGACCGCAGAAAAATGACAAGAAACATTCACCAATTCCTCAGAACGGCTTGTTTTGTGAAATGCCGTAACCCTTCCCATCACGAACGAGGATACACCTTAAAGCATCATAAACTTGAGGGCATCATTCAAGTTTGGTTCAACTCTTTTGAGCTGTTGGCTGAGGCAGAAAAAGTTTTGAGAACAGAAGGGCTTGAACTAAAGATAACTTTGGCTGATCAATCTAACGGCTGTTTTCTTTCGATCGATTGTTAGATAACTACTACACTTTTGGATTAATGGAGTCATAAAATATGCAGATTTTCTCAGTGAGGAAGTACAATCCCATGTCTCATTCCAATCGGATGGTATCGCGCTATGAGTATCCCAACTGCTATCACGACAATGTGTATAACTTCAAAAAAATGATTTATCCAATCAACCCGTTTGATGATGGGGTATGGATTGAAGCTAGTCGGGTTCCGCCTGAAGTGTTCGTGCAGTCTATTAAAGTAGAGTTTATTCTGAGAGATGCGAAAAATCCTTGGCTGAATGCCATCAAAAATGATTCATCAAAAATGATGGTTCGTGTTGATGCCCAATGGATTCAAACATTTAAAACACCCCGATATCTGGGAGGTAACTCAAATGAAATAACAACAAAATAAAGAGCAATTCGTTGTTGAGCATTGACTGAAACAACGGTAGATATTGAAGACACGAAAGGGCAAAAAACCAGCGTTTCCATACCCTTTTACTTGAACAAGGAGGAATCATGTTAGGAACACACTTCATCGAATTACCCGTAGCGATGCCACCCATGTTACCGGGGATGGTGGGAGTCAACAACACTCAATACTTTGCTCTTTATTACCAAGGAAGCAAAGCCACATGGAGTAATGGCAGAGCAATGGCTACATTTAGCTACTACGCCGTGTATGCGCCACTGATAGAACACATAACTCTCGCAATCCACTTAGAATCTTACAACTTAGGCTCTGATGATGAATTGCCCGAACACGCAATTTTATGCGACACTGTTCGCCATAAAATGTATGTCGGCGCGTACAAAGAAATCGATTATTTCCTGTTACAGCAGCATCCTCATGAGCCGTCCCAGTTGACCGCCCAAGAGTTTGAAGAAGCCGTGAAAGCGGTGGAAAGTATGACCTTAGAGCAAATGCAGCGTTTGGGAATGTTCGAGATGTTCGGCAACACCAATCCCCAAGCGCGCCTCGCAACCGCAGAATTGGTGCAGTGGCTAGACCAACAAATCACCGAAGAATTGATACAGCAATATATCCAATTAGCTAATCGGGGTAATTGGACAGCGATAATGGCATTAGACACCCTCAAACGTAGAATCTCGGAAGCTAAGGAACACCAACAGCAATTAGAGAATAACTAAATAACCTATGCCGGGAAAGTATCAATATTACAGCCCCGGCATGGGTACAAAACACCCATAGTGTAGCAAACGCGGAGTTAGCCCTTAAACAAAAATACGAAATTTCCTCTTCAACGGCGAACACGCTCGCGCTGGAAAACTGTAAAGCTACCTTTAAACAAAGTAAACGGACACCAGCGGATTCGGAGCGGATACATTGTTTCATGCCGATTCCAGAGAGCACTCCATAATATCCCAATCGATCGCATCATCGGGGAACAAGGATAATTGCCCTGGCGATACGTTTGATTGACCGCGATTGTGATAGGACAGTGCGAATCGTTGGCTAGAAACTAAAGCCTGAAAGGGTTTGGAGGATTAGCCGCTAGGTAGAGAACCTTGACAACTGAATGACCATGTAGGTGAGAAATAATATCCTAGAACCCTCAAATCCTACCCCGCAGGTGCAGCGGTGAAAGCATCACCCCTACGGTAGCGAATAGTCATCAATCCGTAAAGCGGGGTGAAAAGGTGTGATTACTGACAGCCTAAGTTGGTAAAGCATTGAGCAAAGTACCCATGAATAAAGCCCCGGCTTGAAGATGCAACTGAATCGTCGTTACACAAAACCAGCGAAATAAGGCTTAATGCGCTGGAGCCAAAAGGCAAAGGATAAGGAGTTGGCAAGTTGTCTATTGACCAACAAGCACTTCCAATAAACCCGGCGAACAGCATCATTCTAAAGGTACACAGTATGGTCATTCGGAACGAGATAACCTCTCGTCTGCTCTTAGGTGGTCGAATACCTGAGTAGGTGCTAACCGTATGCAGCGAGTAGGAGAGATTAAGTCAGAAGCGAATGTCTGGGGTAATGCCCAGAATATGCAAACAGACTTACGATGATTTGGAAGATAAAGTCTCAAATAGTGAGTATATATGTCTAATACACAGTCTAAAAAACTGATGGTGGAATGGCACAGAATTAACTGGCGTAAGCTAGAGCGTAATGTGTACAAGCTCCAGAAGAGAATTTATCAAGCCTCTATTCGTGGTGATGTAAAAGCATTTCGCAGACTCCAAAAGACGCTGATGAAGTCTTGGTCAGCAAGAGCCTTATCGGTTCGTAGAATTACCCAGGATAACCAGGGGAAAAAAACGGCGGGTGTAGATGGCGTTAAGTCGCTAACTCCAAAGCAACGTTTAGACCTGACTCAAAAATTAAACCTGGGGTCAAAGGTCAGTCCAACTAGGAGGGTATGGATTCCTAAGCCTGGAACGGCAGAGAAGCGACCTTTGGGTATACCTACAATGAAAGACCGAGCCTTGCAAGCACTTGTCAAGCTGGCACTAGAGCCAGAATGGGAAGCGCGATTTGAACCTAACTCATACGGGTTCAGACCCGGACGCTCATGCCATGATGCGATAGAGCAAATATTCACGGTAATTAGTCAGAAATCTAAATACGTGCTAGATGCTGACATTGCCAAGTGTTTCGACCGCATCGACCATGAAGCACTGCTCAAAAAATTAAATACATTCCCCACCATCCGCCGACCTGTTCGAGCCTGGTTAAAAGCGGGAGTGATGGATGATAAGCAGTTGTTTCCAACATCTGAGGGTACGCCACAGGGCGGGGTAATTTCTCCACTACTGGCAAATATTGCCCTCCACGGGATGGAAGAACGAATTAAAAAGTATGCTGATACTTTGCCCACTCGAAGTGGTCATGGTAAGCGGGACAACCGTAAAAGCCTAAGTCTAATTCGTTATGCCGATGACTTCGTTATTCTTCACGAAGATATAACCGTTGTCCAAAGATGTAAAGAGATAATCTCTGAATGGTTACAAGGCATGGGTTTAGAACTAAAACCCAGCAAAACGAGACTTACTCACACTCTCAACCAGTATGAGCAAGAAAAACCAGGGTTCGATTTCCTTGGTTTTAGGATACAACAATTCACTGTTGGAAAGTATCATTCTAATCAGGGTTTTAAAACAATCATCACCCCAAGTAAGCATTCGCAAAAGGTACATTACGATCAAATCGCTAGTGTTATCGAAGCCCATAAGGCAGCACCGCAAGTGGCGCTAATCAACCATCTAAACCCAATCATTAGGGGATGGGCAAACTACTATGCGACTGTGGTAAGTAAGGTGACTTACTCAGATATCGATAACCTCACGTACCAAAAGTTAAGCGCTTGGGCAAAACGCCGCCACCCAAAAAAGAGCAGGGAATGGGTGTCAAACAAATATTGGCATTCTATAGGCGGTGATAACTGGGTATTCGCAACGAAAAAGGATGGATTAACCCCATTTCGATTACTTGACCATGCCGACACCCCAATAGTGCGTCATGTGAAAGTTAAAGGCGAATCGTCACCATACGACGGAAACCTAGTTGTGCGAATCGAAGCCGCACGAGAGAGTGGGAAACTCAAATACTCCCCTGGCAAGCGCTCAAATGCCAGTGTCCATTTCCTGGGGGCATAAGGAGCAATTCTTGTGTCTCATAGCTCAGGAAAGAAGCCGAACCTAAGTAGGAAGTCACGTCCAAAAAGGAGGCAAGGGCAAAACTAATTAGGTGTAGCAACAGCGAACCTGCGATGACGCTTCGTTAAGCCGAGCTTCTGAAAGTGACTGAAACAGGAGTGTAGGGACAATAGATAATCCAAAGAATTAGGTGGATTATGTGAGCGCCTAGTCCCCGGAGTAAAGCAGGACACCGAATTAGTTGTATCTCCATCTGGTGCGGAACGAGATAACCCCGATAGGGTCTACTGCCTAATTTCCAACGCAGTAGTAAAGAAACCGTAAGGTGACTCTAACTCCCTAGCGGGTGAGGGATGTCTTCAGAAGCGAATGCCGTCAGGACGAAAGTCCAGAGGAAAAAGCCACAAGCCTATAACTCGACGGATAGGGCAGGTAGAAACCTGAGATACCCAACCCGAAAGGGTGCAGACGGAAGACAGGTGAATCTCTTGAAGTTCAATGAGACGGGGCTGAACCTGTCAGGAAAAGTTAGATATGACTCATCGAGCCGTAAACGAAACTGACAAGAACGACACTCAATGGCACGCCATCAACTGGCGAAAAGCCAGCCGTGTAGTTAAGAACCTGAGACAGCGAATCTTCAAGGCTACTCGTGAAGGACGCTGGAAAACAGTCCGAAATCTTCAGCGGTTGTTGATGAAATCGCTGTCGAACATATACCTGGCTGTAAGGAGGTGTACACAACAGAATCAGGGGAAGAAAACTCCAGGCGTTGACGGATTGGTAGTTCTCAACCCAAAAGGAAGAGGAGTTCTGGTGGATGCCCTCAAGAAATTCATCCCCTGGAAGCCACTACCAACTCTTCGGGTGTACATTCCAAAGCCTAATGGAAAGAAGCGTCCACTAGGAATTCCCACGCTAATAGACCGATGCCTTCAGGCAATCATACTAAACGCACTAGAACCATGCTGGGAAGCACAATTTGAACGCGCTAGCTACGGATTCCGCCCTGGCAGATGCACCCATGACGCAGCAGAGAAAATATTCAATGCTGTTCGTCCCAACAAGAAGAAAAAGTGGGTAGTAGATGCCGACATTAAAGGATGCTTCGACAACATCAACCACGAATTTCTAATAGGTCGAATTGGAAATTTTCCTGCAAGTAAACTAATACAGCAATGGCTAAAAGCAGGATATGTGGATAAGAACGTATTCCATGAAAGCGAAACCGGAACACCGCAAGGGGGAATCATCAGCCCCTTATTGGCGAATATTGCACTGCATGGAATGGAGAAGGCACTAGGGGTCATCTACGAGAAAAGCGGAGGGTCACGAGGAAAACGGATTGTAGTCAGATACGCCGATGACTTTGTTCTTCTCTGCGAAACCCAAGAAGACGCCAATAAAGCTAAGGACGAAATAATCCACTGATTATTAGAGAGGGGTCTGAGCTTCTCTGAAGAAAAGACCAGAATCGTTCATATGACAGAAGGGTTTGACTTCTTG
Source organism: Tychonema sp. LEGE 07203 (assembly GCF_015207285.1). Taxonomy (GTDB): domain Bacteria; phylum Cyanobacteriota; class Cyanobacteriia; order Cyanobacteriales; family Microcoleaceae; genus Microcoleus. Next base: position 16,274 of record NZ_JADEXD010000001.1, read on the forward strand.
GGATGGAACTTCAAACATTACAAAGTGTCTGACAGAAAATCAGGGTACAAACTACTAATCAAACCAAGTGCCAAATCCATCAAAAACATCCGCGACAAACTCCGACAAATCTGGCTCTCTAACCGGGGCAAGGAAATTGGGGCAGTGATTACAGAGCTGACTCCCGTTGTCAGAGGATGGGCAAATTACCACCGAAAGATGGTAGCCAGCGAGGTCTTTCACGAACTCGACAAATGGATGTTCGACCGTGCTAAGAAATACGCCAAACAGAGACACCCAAACAAAAGTGACAAATGGAGAAACCAACGCTATTTCGGACGATTCAATCATGATAGGGAAGATAATTGGGTATTTGGAGACCACCAAACAGGGGCGCATGTCCCAAAATTCTCTTGGTTCCACATCGAACGACACACCCTGATACCTGGTGATTATTCCCCAGATAATCCTGACCCTGACGTACAAGGATGGTTCAGGAAAAACAGGGCAAAACAAGCCAAGGACTATAATAAGTCGTGGCAAAAAATAGCCAAGAGACAAAACCATGTGTGTCCGAGGTGTGGTGACTCGCTATTCAACGGCGAGAACATACATAAACACCACTCGACCCCCAAAGCAATCGGAGGAAAGGACACATACTCCAATTATCAACTTGTCCATCTAATGTGTCACCAGCAAATCCATCATGAGAAGACACTGTGATTTGCTTGAGCCGTGTGCAGGGAAACTTGCAAGCACGGTTCTTAGGGGGGAAGGGGACAGCAATGTCCCTGCCCTACCCGACTATTGGAGTTCAAGAATGGGTAAAAACCCGGAAATGCCGTCTAGAGTGGCAACGCTCCTGAAAAAGCAAAAAGGGAAATGCACCCACTGCGGTTTGTTCTTCCGTGAAGATGATGTAATGGAAGTTGACCATATCATCCCCAAATCGAAAGGTGAAAAGGATGAGTATAAAAATCTTCAACTTCTACATAGACATTGCCATGATATAAAGACAGCCAATGATGGCAGTTCTGGCAGCAAATCCGACTCCAACAGTGTCGAGCCTAAACCCACCAAAAGACTTGAAAGAGTCGAGGATAAATGGGTAATGAGGTATGCGTAACAAGCACCAAATCATTGAGGAGCCGTGTGAAATTAAAGTTTCATGCACGGTTTTGAAGACCAACGGGGCTGGTGACAGTCTCGTTGAGTTTAATGGTGACACGCGGTACACAGAGCGATTAAGTTTTCTGGGCGATTGTCCTCCGGTATCCGATTGCGATGATGCACCGCCAATGTTAAAGCACACCGTTCAGATTTGGTTAAGCCGCTTTGTTTACCGGGTCGGAGTTTACCGGGTCGGAGGCATTGTTGATGGCACTTTGCACAACGCCACCCTGCGTTTTCTTTCACCGAGAGTGCAATCTCTTGCCAATTGTCGGGATACCTCTTTGGTTTAGGCATAGCGGTAAAAGCTCATCTTTTCAAAATATGGCGATCGCTTTGTTATCGAAGTGAAAGTAAATTCTAAGTTGTCAGCAGTCAAGGTCAACTTCAATGCTGTCTTGATTCTCCCACAAGAATTCTGCTAATAAGCGAAAATCGGCTCGTGGGCTGCATCGGCGTGGCCCTTACCAACTTTTTATACACTGCAACAAACCGCCAGCGGTAACCCTCATAATGTAGGCTCCACTGCCAAAACGATGTTCTACGACTTCGACTTGTGTCAGGTCGTACCCCAAAACCCGCACTCGGAAGATTTGCCGAGTGCGGGTTTTGATGGCTCACATAGATGCCGAGTCAATTTGACAGGTGTTTGCGGCTGGCGCGGGTGACTTTATTAGCCTTGTCAGCCGATAAGGATAACGCGGAGCTGGAGTCAGAAAGTCTCCACGTAGAACTTAATGCTCAAACTTTAGGGTTTCTAACGCTCGTTCGCGCCAATATAAAAATAAAGGCAAAGCACAAGATACACCAATGCCAAAAGTAGCGACAACGTAAACAAACAACCAGCGACGAGACAAACCTAATCGCTTCAGCTCAATAAATGAAAAACAGAAGAAGACATCTGCACAAATGAGCAAATCTATTGCTACGGCAGAAGCGACATGATTGGCGAACGCATTCTGGAAAAACAAATCGAGATCAAGACCATTCTGGAGAAAGAACTTCAGCAGAAAGCTCCAAGGCGCGATCGCACCAATAATCGTTAGCAGTAGATAAAGCGATTGGGTTGACAGAATTTTTTTGGATGTAGGTAGTTGTCGCTGTAGATAAGTTGCATTGGACATAGGTTCACTTTCCTTTTGTTATCAGCACTTCAACAGGGACTTGGTTTGACGAAGCGTAAAAGTTCGTCATCAACCCTGTTGCTCTGATTGTCACCCTCCGAGATAATATAAACAATTACCTACGAGGTAATAAGGATAGTAAAATGGCGATCGCTTCAACCTCAACGCAATCAACTCCAAACCGAGACGCCTCCTTTGGGAATCTGCTCAAACACTGGCGCAATCAACGCGGTTTGAGTCAACTCGATTTGGCTTTAGCTGGCAATGTCTCTCAGCGGCATATCAGCTTCTTAGAATCAGGCAGAGCTAATCCCAGCCGGGATATGGTATTGCAACTGGCGGTTGTGCTAGATGTTCCTCTGCGCGACCAAAACATCATGCTCACGGCGGCGGGCTTTGCGCCGATTTATTCCCAAAGCGATTTATCAGCGCCTGAAGTTGAACCGATCCGCAAAGCCATAGAGTTTATCTTGCGCCAGCAAGAACCCTATCCGGCATTAGTAATGGATCGTTATTGGAATTTAATCCAGAGCAATACAGCCGCGCAACAGCTCACCAATTGGTTAGTTCATCCAGAGAAGCTGCAACACCATTTCTGCATCAACGGCAGGATTAATTTGATGCGGCTGATGTTTCATCCTCAAGGGTTCAAGCCGTTTGTGGGGAATTGGGAAGAAATTGCTAGCCATCTGATGCAACGGGTGTATCGAGAAGCGTTCGTCGATGGACATAGCGACGAATCTATGGCTCTTTTTCAAGAACTACAAGCTTATCCAGATGCCCCCCGCTTGTGGCAGCAATCCCTACCCCGCACCTGGCACCTACCCTTGTTGACGGTACAGTTTGTCAAAGACGGACTGAGCCTTAACTTATTTTCGGCGATCGCCACGTTAGGTACTCCTCATGACATCACGTTGCAGGAACTGCGGATTGAAAGCCTGTTTCCGGCAGATGAGGTGGCGCAAACCAATCTTGCAAACTTTTACAGGGATACACCGGCACCCCACTAGAGATGGGTACTCCCCAGAAAGCCGGGGCCGCTGGGCTAATATGGGCACAGATATCGTTAGCGCACTCAATGCCGAAGTATTCCCCTGAAACAGTCGAGGCCATCTTAGAAACCATAAATCACTTTTCGTTGTTGAAGGATTGTGTTGCCAGCAAAGCTAAAGCCATCACACCAGCGATCGCACCCAACTGGAGAGCCGGATTCTTAGCCAGCCAGTCAGTAACGCTCGGTATCACCAAATGGCTATAGTCTCCATCAACTCTGGTATCGCTTGGGACAGGCTCGTAAAGATTGTTCCGATCGTCTGGGGACTTAGGCTGATTGCTGCGTTGACCCTGGAAGCCGATGAGCAACAACAAAGAATCTGCCAGTTCGGGTGAGAGTCGCTGTAGCGCAGCTAGAGCTCTAGCCGAATCCCCAACCAAGAAGTCACGAGTTGGATGTTCAGCAACGTAGAGGATGGCGTCGGCTACCAACCTGGGGTCATAGTAGGGCGGTATCCCTGCTGGCTTTACGCCTAGCTTGGTGAGGCCATTGTTCCAGAAGGGTGTATTGATGACCGATGGTTTCACGCTCGTCACGCTGACAGGTATGTTCTCATGTTGCAACTCTAAGCGCATAGCTTCAATGAATCCCTCAATGCCGTGCTTGGCGGCGGAGTATGCACTTTGGTAAGGGAGACTTCGCACGCCCTCCATTGAAGAGATGTGGATCAGCGCCCCCCGTCCCTCGCGCTTGAGATGGGGTAGCGCCGCCATTGCGCCGTATACCTGCCCCATCAAGCTCACATCAATGACGCGCTTAAACTCTTCGGGTGTGGTGTTGTCAAATGTGGCAAAGATGCCGACGGCAGGGAGGTGCACCCACGTATCGAGTCGCCCATAGACTTCGACGGTACGGTCTGCGATCGCTTTGACCTGCTCGAACACCGACACATCGGCAACTACAGCCGTTGCCTCACAACCGTTGCCCCGAATCTCATCCACCAGGGAGGCTAGCTTCGACTCACTGCGAGCCGAGACAACTAACTTTGCCCCTCGCTTGGCAAACTGAAGAGCGGTGTCGCGTCCGATGCCGCTGGAAGCCCCAACGACGGCAACAACTTGCTGATTGATTGGCTTCAATTGCATTATTTTTCATCCTCTAAATCAGTTTTATTTATCAGTGATGCGATTCTTGGTGATTCTTTTAACCGGACATCCTGATAGTTTGGTTTAAACCGGGTTCACCGGGCCTTGGGTAAATTTTGTTGAAGAATTCTGAAGGGTAACAGGGTTAATTGGGCTATCAAGAGCACCAACCGCATCCTTTTGAAAGACTTCATTCCCAAAGGTTTCCGAGTAAAACGCCTTACGCCCCAGTGTTAGCAAGTCGTCGGTGACGCCAACCGCCCGATTTTCAGGCGATAGCTGTTTCTGTCCCTCATCCGTTTGGAGAAGGGGTGTTGCCCGATCTTTATTAATTGCATTAATTGCGTAGCCTACACTCAGCCGATCGAGAGAGTTATAGCAAGCAGGATAAGAATTGGTCGTAATCTCGTCCAAGTTGGCGCGACGGCAACCCCGGGCTCGCTTGTTCTAGATTGAGTTTGTGTCATGAATGAGGCTTTTCCCCTCAATAAAGATTAGACCTGTTGCAAATGTTTGGGATAGACACTTCTGTTTCCTGTTCCCTGTTAAGAAGTTCTTACTTCGGCAAGAAGTTTATTGGCGTTGCTGAATCACAGTATGAAAATAAATAAGTTGGAAATTCCGAAGATGTTCTGACGCGCTTGTTTCATTTTTTGCAGATTGAGTCGTTCATACCATAAATCAGCAACGCCCGAAAATCTTCAACGGTCGGCTCATACTCGCAAGCTACTTCCCATGCTTCGGTTAAAGTAGCCCATTCCTCTGGAGTTTCAGGTTTTTGGCGCACCAGGGTTAAGAATTTGGTTTTGATGCGGGCTTCTGATGGGTTAATGCCCGATTTTACCAGTTGTAGTTCTAACGCGGGATATCTGCTGCTGGCAAGGATGTCGGCATAGTCGGTATCTAACAAATCCAGTAGTTCAATGGGCGGGTCAGTCATTTGTCACGTTTCAACTTCTAGGGTTCCTCTCTTCCATCCCAACATCCACCACAACATCCACTCGAAGCGATCGCCTCTGGAATCAGAATTCTACTTCTCCATCAGATTTACCCTGCCCGAAATTCATGGAGTTTGTCCTTTGGTTATAAGGAGGGTCTTCCGGGGCTGGTTTCTTCAGACTTCGCTCACCTGACTTTTGTCTCTGGGATGTTTTGTCTTCGTGGGAGTTAGATTACTGATTCTGTGAGTCCGACATTGAAAAGCTCCAGCTTATAACATTGAAAGTACAGAAGCTAAGATAACACTACCTGTTGCACAAAAGGCGGCAACATATAACGTATGGATTGCCTGATCTGCCACCTTAGCTTTTTGATCTCGCAACATCTCAAGCTCGTGGAGGGCTTCTATTTGATCTCATTTCATAATTATATATTTTATAGTGCAAATCTTGCCTGAATCCTTGGTTGATAAATATTTAGTTTTTTAATTAAAATACATCCTTCTTAATTAGCTAAAAATAATTTTAATAATCTCGTGTTTGGGAAGTACCCTGATAAGTTATAATAGTTAAACTATAGTATCACAAAACGTGATTTTTTCTGGAAAGGTATAGCTTAGTTATGTCTACTGCTCGTCAAATCATAGCGCTTTTAAAAAGCCACATAGAAGGCGAAGAGCAGCAGTTTTATTCTGCGGCTCTCCAGATTGCAGCGCATGAAGCAAGGCAGGGACACGGGAAACTTGCTGAAGAAATTCGTGAATTAATTGAAGAAGCAAAAACCCAACGTTCTTCAATAGAGCGTAAAACTAATCCAATTCCGTTAGTTCAGCCAAAAGGTGAATTAGCTAATTTACTCTCAGCACACTACCCAGAGACTAACCTAATTGATATGGTGCTTTCACGCGAGCTTGAATCCAAACTTAAGCGCATTCTTACAGAACAGAAACAACGCCACCGCTTGCAAGATTATAATCTATCGCCTCGCAGAAAAATTCTCTTGGTAGGTACTCCTGGGTCTGGTAAAACAATGACCGCAGCAGCTTTAGCCGGTGAGCTACAGCTTCCTCTTTTTACTGCTATCTACAGTAGCCTGATTGGCAAGTTTATGGGAGAAACCGCCAGCCGACTTAAATTAATTTTTGAGGCGATGTCACTCACGCGGGGGGTCTATTTTTTTGATGAATTTGATGCAATTGGAACGCATCGCAACAATGCCAATGATGTTGGAGAGATCCGTCGCGTATTAAATTCATTTTTGCTATTTATAGAAAACGATCGAAGTGAGAGTTTGATAGTCGCCGCAACAAATCACCCAAATTTACTAGATGAAGCTCTGTTTCGTCGATTCGATGATATCATTGAATATACAGTTCCTACTGAAGAGATGATTCGCCGTCTTTTAGAGACACGGCTTGTCTTATTTGACCTGCAATGGAATGACTGGTCAGAGATTTTGAATGCTGCACAACACTTGAGTCTAGCTGAAATTGTTCGCGCTGCGGATGAATCTGCAAAGCAGGCTGTACTATTCCAGGATGAGAAAATTGATAAAGAAAATTTGCTGGCGACTATTTTAGAACGACGTGAAATGAATCTCCGAGTATTGAAAAAATCCTAATTGCAGTATGTCCAAACAATCACGCGAGCTTCCTCATATCTATTTATTTGAAAATGGCACAAGTGAAAATTACACCAGACCCAAGCGAGGTGGTGGATCTAATTCCCCTCCCGAACGTAATAGGGCAGCTCATGCTAAATATCTAGAACAAGCGATCGGCAGAGCAATTCAAGAAGCTCGCAAACAGCTAAACTCCCGCGATTCTAAACTGGCTACAGGAGTCTCGGGCTTTTATCTAGAATTTGAGATTCAAGCTAAGGAAACAATTGCTTTAAAGTCCCTAGAAAACCAGCAAAAAAGAATTGAATTGGTGGTAGTAAAGAAACTCCCCGGACGGGAAGATATGGTTGGAGCAATAGTCTTCGTTCCCGAGTCATCCTCTGATTACTTTATGAAAAAAGTAGAAGAATATCGAGATAAAAATACAAAAACAAAAAAACCCAAAAATGAAGCTCTGATATCTCGTTTAGAAAATGTTCAGATTGGTAAAGTAACATCGCTATTCACCGATAATCCAGCTTTATTTCCAGAAGACGAGCGAAAAATTTGGTGGGAGGTTTGGCTCCGCAAGGATAAACGGGAGGAATTTAACCAGATTACTCAAAAGTTGGAAATTCACACAAAGCCTCATGCAATTTCTTTCCCTGAGCGCGAAATTGTTCTAGCAATGTCCGATGTAGAAGGAATGGCACGAGTCATCCATAATTCTGATGCAGTAGCAGAATTACGTATTGCCAAAGATACTCCATCAATGTTTTTTGAAATTGCAGCTTCAGACCAAGTTCTATGGGTCAACGATTTAGAAAAACGACTGCTTGAACCTGGCAAACACGCTGTATCGATCTGTTTGTTGGATAGTGGGGTTGCACGAATTCATCCGTTACTTTCATCAGGAATGGCTTTAGACGATATGCACTCTGTCGAACCCTCTTGGGGGGTTAATGATAGTGTTTATTGGCGGGGTCACGGTACTGCAATGGCTGGTTTGTGTTTGTATTCTGACTCACTCATCGCGATGCTAGCAACATCCGAAAAAGTGAAACTTTTACATCGCCTGGAATCAGTCAAAATACTGCCACCTACGGGACAAAACGAACCCGAACTTTACGGTGCCCTCACGGAGCAGGGTGTTTCCTTACCTGAAATTCAAGCTCCCGAACGCCGTCGAGTTTTTTGTATGGCGGTAACGAGCGGTATAGACTCTAGCAATGCAGGAACGCCATCGTCTTGGTCAGCAGCAGTGGATCAGCTATGCTTTAACGATGGTGAATTCCGACGACTAATGATTGTTTCCGCAGGTAATATTTTTCAAGAAATCTTTCCAAAAGATTACCTCAATATTAACGATCTTGAAACAATAGAAAATCCCGGACAAGCCTGGAACCCTCTAATTGTGGGTGCTTGTACTGAACAAATTAATATTCTCGATCCTAACTATGCGGGCTGGCAGGTATTAGCACCTGGAGGCGATCTCTCGCCTCGCAGCAGGACTTCGGTAAGATGGGACTCTCAATGGCCAATTCGTCCAGATGTTGTTTTTGAAGGTGGAAATATGGCCTTTAACGGTCAAAATCCAGCCGAAATCATTGACGATCTTTGCCTTCTTACAACTTACTACCGCCCAAATGTCAGAATGTTTGATAGAATGAACGCCACAAGCTGTGCAACTGCTCTCGCCAGTTACATGGCAGCACGCATCATGTCAGAACATTCTCATTATCGTCCAGAAACTGTACGCGCGCTGATCGTACACTCTGCGGAATGGACTCCAGCAATGCAGAATCATTTCAAAGTCGCATCTTCTAAAACTGCTAGACGCACTCTTTTAAGACGCTATGGTTATGGAGTTCCTGATTTAAGACGCGCCCTTCAAAGTGCTAGTAATGATTTAACACTAATTATTGAAGATGAACTACAACCTTTTTATTTAGAGGCGAACCTGGTTAAAACTAAAGAGATGAAGCTCCACAAGCTACCTTGGCCTAGCGAAGAACTAGAAAAATTAGGAGAGGAAAAAGTAGAGCTAAAGATTACCCTATCCTACTTCATTGAACCGAACCCAGGAGAGCGTGGATGGGCATATCGCCACCGTTACGCTTCTCACGGTTTACGCTTTAAAGTCAAAGGCTCTTTGGAAACAGACGATGATTTTAAATGGCGAATCAATCAAGCTACGAGAGAAGAAGAAGAAGGTAGAACAATCTCAACTATGTCGGATGAAAATAATTGGTTCCTGGGACCTAATACGAGGGATAGTGGTTCAATTCATTCTGATATTTGGCATGGCAATGCAGTAGAATTGGCACAGAAAGATGCAATTGCTGTATATCCCGTGGGGGGGTGGTGGAAAGAGAAAAAGTATTTAAATCGCTGGAATCAGATGGCTCTTTATTCACTAATTATTTCAATTCGAGTACCCGAAGTTGAAGCCGACATTTATACTCCTGTTTCCAACATTGTTAGCACGTCTATTGCTATCGATACTTAAAAAATTGATTCTAAATCCAACTACATACTACATATATCGTATAAATTTGCTCGCACCAACCGTATCGCTCGCTCCATAAATTCTTGCCACTCGTGGCAGTCCTAGGTCGAGTCCTTACGATGCGGTACTCGGCAGTCGAAAATAAGGATTTCTGTTATGAATGTTGTCACCCAATTGCAAGAGTTTCGTCAAAGCCATTCCATCCACAGTGAATGCAGTCCCAATGCACTGGGGGGATTTCGTACTTGGGAAACGGATGCTCGCACCGGGGACACCGGCCGGTAAACAGTGGGTGCGTATCCAAAAGCTCTAGCTGCTGTTCCAAAGTCCATCGCTGACGGGGTTGCAGGATGAGTTCGCCGTTGTAGTAGCTCGCGCCTTCAGGTTCCCACAATTCCTCCAATGCGGCGTTGGGGTCTTCTCGAAAGTCTAAGCAAGTGTCGGTGTTGGGGCCTGCGGGATGCACGGCACAGACGAGGTGTGGGTTGCGGGCGTAGAGGAGACAGCGATCGCACTCAGGGATTTTGGGCATGACGGGGGTGTTAGGGTTTTGGTCTGGGTTTAGTTTCCCAAAAATTGGGGTGTTGGTGGCGATCGCGGAACTGATTGCAGTCTTCGAGATTTCACAACAAATCCCCTCTGATTGTTTGCAGCCTAAATTCCCAGCATTCCGTGTCTCCAAAGTGAAAAAATTCAAATGCTTCAAATTGGCAGACGATTTGATTGTGTTTTAATGGGTAGTTCTAAGACTTTCCTCTCTACAGGACTAAGTTGAAGGATAGAATGCGGTACACTTTATTTTCCAAGCATGAGTCGTACCTGCAATCTCTAGAAGCCCTACTTAGAACCGCTATAAATAGGGTTCCGAACAGGACTCTACTGCTCTTTTTACTGCTCGGCCTGTTCACGTGTTAAGAACAAAGCTTTTTGGATGGCTGCTTTTCCTTCTTCCGTCCTGTCTACAGCATTGAGCACAAATCCCAGGTTATAGTAAGCTGCCACATAGCTTGGATCGAGTTCGATCGCTTCTTCAAATGCTGTAATTGCTGCATCAAATCGACCTTGATTACCAAGTATTTGTCCGAGGTATTGATATACAACAGCCGAATTGGGTGCCAGTTCTGTGGTGCGCTGAAGTACGGTGATAGCATCTTCGTATCTGCCCTGCTTATTCAAAGCAACACCTAAATGGTAATGTGCAGCAGCAGATTGAGGAGCAACTTGAATTGCCTGTTGAAAACTATTAATGGCCTCGCCGTATCTCTCTAGATTTACAAGTACCATACCAAGACCAACAAAAGCCTGTGGTTGGCTCGAATCAATCTCGATCGCTTTTTGATAGACTGTCATAGCCTCGGAAAATCTTTGCCTCTCGGCTAGTGTGGCAGCCATATTCAGGTAAGCTGCTGAATAATTAGGTGCAATCCTAATAGCGTTTTGGTAGGCCCAGATAGCTTTCTCACCTTGACCTTGATAATCCAAAGCCATTCCTAGCTTGAGGTAGACATACGCATTATCAGGATCGTGCTTCAGAAAACGCCTCCATATTGACTCAGCCTCAACATATTCACCAGCTTGCTGTGCTAAATCTCCGGCTTGAAATAGTTTTTCCAAATCCATAAATTTTCTCCCCCATGCAAAAGACGAATAACTGCCATCAAAATGGTGAGGGTCGTAGGGTTCAATTTGCATTCCCAGATGAACTCCTGTTAACTCTGAAAGCTTTATCGAGCATACTACAATACTCTACAATGTCTGATAGCTTGGCTTTGAGTGCTTACAGATTTACGGGACTTTTGCTGATTAACTAGCAATGACCCCAATGTGGGAGACACCATCTTAAGGCGTTGAGGAGGGTTTGATGAGCAAAACAGGATTAGGCATTCAAGAATTACTGTATTGTGAGCGATCGCAAATTCTAGCCATTGCCCAAAAGCACGGAGCCTACAATGTGCGCGTATTCGGTTCGGTAGCACGGGGCGAAGCGACCCCAGAAAGCGATATTGATTTGTTAGTGGATTACGATTTAGAAAAAATCACGCCTTGGTTTCCAGGTGGGCTATTGCTTGATTTGGAACAACTACTCAATCGCAAGGTCGATATCGCCACAGTGGATATGCTCAAAGAACGCATTCGCGAGCGCGTTTTGCAGGAGGCTGTACCACTATGAGACGGGAAGCGGAACGGCTGCAAGATATATTAGATGCAATAGCCGCAATTGAACGATATGCAAGCCAAGGCAGGCAGGCATTTGATAACCAAGAATTAATCCAAATTTGGATTGTTCATCACCTGCAAATTATTGGAGAAGCGACAAATGCGTTATCGTCCGAATTAACTAGCCGATATTCCCAAGTCCCTTGGGCGCAAATTGTAGCTTTTAGGAATCTGGTAGTGCATGAATATTTCAGAGTCTCGCTAAACCTAGTTTGGGCGATCGTACAGAATAATTTACCTCCGTTGAAGGTAACAGTAGAACAGATTTTACAGGAGTTGCTAGATACGTGAGTTGAGCACTATCAAACCCTCGCGTTCCTGGCAGCAGCGTTTTTCCCAAGAATTTCTGATGACTGTAAAAGCGCCCTGTGGTCTAATCCACTCCAAGCATCTTTATTCGCCACAGAAGGAGGTGGAACGCATGAGCGAGGGACTTCAAAGCCCCTGGACGATCGATTGGGTATTCTGCTCGTCGTGTTCTCTCCCCAGTTCGGCTGCGACTCGGCCCGCCTAGCCTACTTTTTAGAACAGGTTCCCCCTTGGATCGAAGTAGCTGTCGAATTCCGACACGATCGCTGGCACACGGAAGAGGTATTTTCGCCGTTGGAACGCTCTGGAGCGGCTTACTGCGCTCTCAGAGCGGGGCGCACCGGCCGTGCATCCAGCGTGTAACGGGGTCATTTGTCTATGTACGGCTCCACGGCCCCGACCCCAACTACCTCTACGGCGGCTCCTACTCGGATGAGGATTTGCAGTGGTGGGCCGATCGTATCCACGAGTGGGAAAGTCAGGGGCGAAGTGTGTTCACCTACTTTAACAACGATGGAGGCGGAAATGCAGTGAGAAACGCTTCTAAGCTAAAAACTTTTGTCGAAAACAATACTTAATGAGCGGCAAAGATTGACCATTCTTTTAGGCGCATTAATAAAAAACGCTTCGTAGTTCCTAAACCTGAATGAGTTTGCTTGTAAGCGCTGGTTGTCCGACTCAGCAGCATAAACTCGATATCTCTAGCTTTTGTGCCAGCAAAGAGAGAACGCTTTGTTTCGTACATTCGCATCACGAAGTCCAACCGTGATCGCCAAACTAACGATACGCTTGTTTGGCGATCGCTACAACTGTTGTGAGCCAAAAACTTTTTCTTACTTTTCTACTTTTTCCTGATTTACTTAGGCTAACAAAGTAAATGGATGCAGGTTTAGGATTAATGGTGTAAAGCGAGTTGTGGTGTATTACTCGGTTGAGTCAAAGAATTCCGATAGAAAGCACATAGATTTAGATTAAGGAGATTAGTCATGGCTAGACGATTAACCGCATCTGGTTATATTTCTGGAGTCGATGATGAGACATTCGGATCGAATGAGTATGGTAATGCTTCTCTCACCCGAGAAACTGTACTCTCTGATTCCCAGCCTCAAAATGTTCTCTCTCTGGAGTGTCGATGGGGAGGAGAGTGCCGCGTTGAACTTACTTTAGTCGCTCAGGCATTGGATAATGGAGATGTCCGAGTCAATGGAAATGCTAAACTTTTTGAAGGAACCAGCGAAAGTACAGGCGATCTGGATGGTCAGAGAGATTTTGTTGTTTTGGTTCCGCGCGGTAAGAATGCTTCCCATTCTGAAAGGGTTAATAATGATGATGAGGGCGGAGATTATGCTGACATCACAGTTACATTCAACAACTCCATTGTTGAAGATTGATCGGTGGTAGGCTAGACGCTTCTAATTCATATCCTCGGGTAGCTTGGTAATGGCCCGGCTTAGTAATAAGTCGGGCCATTACCAATATAGCTGCGGGAGTGGGAGTCCCACATTAACGCCTCCACAAGCGGGGTGTTACCCACAGCTAGCTAACAAATTCTCCCAAGCAGTAATTCAAAACAGCCAAGACACCTTCAGTGTCTAACGACTAGCGTGTCACCTGCTTGAGAATGCCTAGTAAAAAGTTATGCAGAAACAGAAAGTAATAGATACCGAAAGCAGCCAAGCCCCCTAAAAGCATTACTATATCTTGCCGAAACTTGGCTATACCAATCAAAGCAGCAAGGAAAATTGACACAAGGATAGCGGTCTGATGCTCGAACATGAGGAAAAAGACTCCTTTCTCTGAATGTGTTGCAATCCAGCATAGGTGGACTGCCCAAGCGTCAGAGGCAATGCGATCCAGATTTGAAGTTTTGTTAAGCTTTGCGGTAAATGCCGCCTGCCCCATCCGTGTAAAGCAATTCCCCTTTGTGCCATGCCCAGCCGTGTAAATCGCGGCTAGCTGACACTCCTAAACTCAGTGCTTCCCACAGCGACTTGTTGTAGGCAACCAATTGCTTTCTGAGCAATGGGTCATTTTTTGCCTCAATTTGGCACGTCCACAGAATCATCCCAATCCAAGAAAAACCAACTTTGTGCCAAACTAAGTTTGTTTTTAATCTCTGCTCCTCTGCCTTCTTAAGTTCTGGGTAAGTGCCATCCAACTCAGATCGAGCCAGAAGTTGAGTGTACTGCTTACCTAGTCGCCTCCACTTTTTCATCGGAACCTCATAGTAGGGTTCCAGACATACAGAGAAAGAACTGTCCGCATCTTCTTTTAAAGTCTCCGCAAATAAATCATAGGCTGATTGAAATGGATATTGTCTCAGGCTAGCTTGGTGAAAAAATTTGTACCAAAAATGGGCTAATGGCTTGGAAAAATGCTCCACATAACCCGTCCAGATTTGGAGAAGTGCGTGGCGTTTTTTGACATATTTTTCGGCAACGTCGCAAAGCTCCCACCGGGCTTTGTACTCATTAACGCAGCAGTTCATTAACTCAGCTTTTCGTTGAGAAATCTCTTGCCGTTTTAGAGCTTCCTCAAGCGGGTAATAGTCCTGAACAAGCCACTTAGATTTCCAGCACTCAGCCAAAAGAAGCTGGGTTTGTCTTGCTTTGTGCCATTCCTCTATCTGAGCTGGTGTCTTAGCTTGCTGTAGGAGGCGATCGCTGGGCAAGCTAGCTATACGTTGGGCAATTTGCTCATCTATTTCAGGGATTTTTTGATTCATGAGGTAATTCGCGATGAAGTGGAGGACTTCGGATGGTACAGACTAGGAGGCGATTGCGGGCGAGTCAGGAGGCAGCGATCACCGCATTCGGGGAGTTGGCTCCAAAACAGCTATGTTGCTTTTTGAATAACTCTGTTATATCTCGGCTTTCGGCGAACAACATGGCTAAGTAAGGTGTTCTCGATACCTCTTATAAAATTTTAAAAACAAGCTGATTTCAAAAAATCTTCCAAAACGTAAAAGTCTGTGTTGTCTAAGTCTTTAGGATAGATAACTAAAGTTAGTTTTCTGGTTACAAACTCCTTCTTAGAAGCTACCACAAATGAAAGAATAATTAACTTTGCTAGTGTCATTCGAGGCAAATTAGTACGAGCCAAGTCGGCTCCAATAACAGGGATAGCAACGTCCATTCCGTGGCCCTTTCGACGCACTTCTTCCCAAAGACGGCTCAAAGAATTCCATATCTCGTCAGCATTCGACTGAACTCTCAGATCGTTGCCCATATAACCGTAAGCTGTCCAAAAGTAGCGTCGGTCAGGAGAACCCAGCGCTATGGTAGTGCCGATGGGGTAGCGCCAAGACTTTCCCTTCTGTTTGTTAGGTTCTTTTGTACGTTGAGCTTGGTAGCCTTGCAAAGCGGCTTCAATGTCTGCATCTAACCTAGTACGGTCATCGCCATAAATGCGCGTGAGAAACTGCCCCTGGACGCTAGAAGGTTTGATCACTTCTCCTAGTTCCGTATCGAATACATCATTAGCACCTACGACTAAATGCCCAGACTCATCAAACAGATCGCCCAGCTTAATTTCTACAGCCGAGTTGGGTGAAGACAAAGCTTGACACACTGATCTACGGGGAAAATTCAGAATAACTGCGATGGTTAGGGACAGTGCTGCCAGTCCAAAGTAACCAATCCAGCCAAAATTCAGATACTGCGGAAAGAAGAATGCCCCAGGCTCGATTAATAACCACAAAAGACCAAAGACACTAAGAAAAGAGCTGGCTATTCGTCTAAATCCGATTTGAGTTAAGAGTTGCAGGTAAACCATCGCTTCTGAAGTTTTTTCTCCGGGGTCGGGTGTACATTGTCATTATCGAGCGCAAAATTACCGTAGAAACGGAAAGTGTCTGGGCTTGAGCAAGACTCCCGTTATTGTATAATTGCTGTATACTTATGCCAAATGCTTATTTGGAGGCACTGCTACCAGTTTAGCTTTACGAGCGTCTGTTTATTTGTCTTTCTGACAGCCTTCTGAATCGAATATTATGCAATTAGATGTGTCGATAATAAGCAATGCCACAAGTAGAGCTGTTAAAGATATTCATGGCATCGCCCAGCGATGTAGTTAAAGAACGTCGCTATGTTATAGAAGTCATTGACGAAATTAACCGTACTATCGCTCCTAATAAAGGCGTTATGCTCCAGGTAGTCCGCTCTGAAGAGAACGTCTTTCCCGGTTACAACTCTGAAGGTGGTCAAGCTGTACTCAATGCACAGATTGCCAACATGGAAGAGTATGCGTTGTTTGTCGGCATCATGTGGAACCGTGTCGGAACTCCAACGCCCCGTGCTGAGTCCGGAACCGTTGAAGAATTTGAGCGGGCGATCTCAGCTTTTGAGCGCAAGGGGCAACCTCTGATCTGGTTTTACTTTCGAGAGGCACCAACACAGCTCAATACGGAAGGAGAATTGGAGCAACGGCGAAAGGTACTGAGCTTCAAAAACAGAATTCAACCTCGCGCTTTGATCCGTGATTACAAAAACTCATCTAACTTTCGCGATGAGTTCCGTAATCATATAACGCTGTGGTTAAACAAGCGCCAACTACCACTTACCATTGACCAACTCTGGCAGCAATTAGCGGACAAAGCAACTTGTAACGATCGAATAGGACTTGTACTTGCTGACGTGCTGGATCTAGGGAGTGAATATCAAAACTGCGTGCGTCTGGGAAGTAACATTCGCTTTGAAGTAAATCTTGAAAATGCAGGCTACTTACTGCTGTTGGATAAAGGAACATCCGGGAAGGTGTACTGTTTGTGTCCATCAGGTTATGCTCCAGAACCGCAAGTGCCTGCTGGACTCACCGTTTTACCCCAGAGCTGTTCGTCCCGCAAATCGATTAAAGTGACAGGGAATCTTGGTTTGGAGCAGCTTGTTGCGGTAATCGCAAAGAACAAGCCAGATATAAACTGGCTTCAAGAGGGGAGCAAGGCTCCATTACAACTGCGTGAAAACCATCTCAAGGTATTACTGGACTATCTTAAGGAAAGCTCAGACTGTAGGGTTATTTACATGGAATTTACAGTAACAGCATAATCCCGACCTTGAAAGTTAGGAGAAAAACTTGCAAATGAACGAACAACGCATCCAAGACTATCTAAACCTGATTGAAATGTTGCTTGGTTCTTCCAGTAAGCAGGAAATATTAGAAATTTTGAAAGCTAACCTGAACTTGATAGATGAGGGCTTGATGGCAGCGATTGAACAAGTGGCAAAGCAAATGGCAGCACAGGAAAATCAGGATGCTGCCAAATGGTTACACAACTTAGCTGCACAATTAATAGTGTCAATGAGGAAACAACACCAAGCCTATCTCAATTTAATTCAAATGCTGGTAAGCTGCCCAAATGAGCAGAGATTAAAGGTTTTGCAGGCTAACCAGGACCTAGTAGATGAAGGCTTGGTGAGAGCGATAGAACAAGTAGCAATCAGTATCGCAGAGGAGAACAAACCGAATGCTATTGGCTTGCAAGATTTAGCAGAGCGATTAGCGGTCGAACTTTATCAGTCCAGTTATTATGATCAGGGGATTATTTTTGCAGAACTTGCTTTAAGGCTAGACTTACTCTTATTAGGAGAAGAGCATCCCCATGTAGCCACTAGTCTGAATAATTTGGCTAGTTTTTACTATGAGCAAGGACGTTATAGTGAAGCTGAACAATTGTTTAAGGAAGCTTTGGAACTAAGGCAAAAATTATTGGGAGAAGAGCATCCCCATGTAGCCACTAGTCTAAATAATTTGGCAGGGGTTTACAGGTTACAAGGGCGTTACAGCAAAGCTGAATCTCTATTAAAGCAAGTATTAAGCCTAGATAAACATTGGTTAGGAGAGGTTCATCCTGAAGTAGCTATCAGTCTGAATAATCTGGCGGCAATATACTACGATCAAGGGCGTTATAGTGAAGCTGAACCCCTGTTCAAGCAAGCTTTAGAACTAACACAACATCTAGAGAAGGATGTATATCAGCAAGTTGCTTTCAGTCTGAATCATCTGGCACAAGTCTATAGATTACAGGGACGTTACAGTCAAGCTGAAGGTTTGTTAAAACAAGCTTTAGAACTAACGCAGCGCTTGTTAGGCGATCAACATCCTGACCTAGCTTTCAGTATGGATATTCTGGCAGGACTCTATCGGGATATAGGGCGCTACAACGAATCCGAATCCCTTTATGAGCAAACACTGGCTCTAAGGCGATATGTGTTAGGTAATGAACATCTTTATGTGGCTATGACTCTGAATAATCTAGCAGAGCTCTACCATGATCAGGAACGCTACAGTGAAGCTGAATCCCTTTATAAACAAACATTAATAATGAAGCAACAACTGTTGGGAGATGAACATCCTAACGTAGCCACCAGTATGCATAACCTAGCTGGATTTTATTATAGCCAAGGACGCTACAGTGAAGCTGAATCCCTTTATAAACAAACATTAATAATGAAGCAACGCCTGTTGGGAGATGAACATCCTGATGTGGCTGGTAGTCTGAACAATATGGCTCTTCTATACTATGACCTGGGTCGCTATAGCGAAGCTGAACCACTTTTAAAGCAAGCGCTGGAAATAAGACAACACTTGTTAGGCGATAAGCATCCCGATCTGGGTAATAGTTTGGAGAATTTGGCTACATTATTAGTAGCCATTCATCGACAGACTGAAGCAATTACAAAGCTTTTTCAGGCAATACAAATTGAGTCCAATATACTGAGTCAAGCATTTGCCATCTGTTCAGAAGCTGACCGTCTTAGCTATCTTCAGACAATAAGAGGCGGACTCTACATACTTCTATCCTTGATTTTAGGCTACTTTCATCACTCTACTGAAGTGGTGCGAACAGCACTGGATACAGTTTTGAGACGTAAATCTTTAAGTGCAGCGGCTTTAACAGCTCAAAACAGGGCTTTACTTGATGGGCGTTATCCCCATCTTACATCTGAGTTTCAACAACTGCGAGCTTTGAGTGACCAAATTATCCATCTCACCTTTTCTCTACCTAAACAAGATGAGTTACACACCTATCAAAAACGTCTTTCTCGACGACAAGCCCAGTATGACGAACTACAAAGGAGATTAGCATCGCAAGTTCCAGAAACTCACCTGCAAGAGCAACTAAAAACTGTTGAGTGTTGTGCTGTTGCTTTGGAGTTGTCAGAAGGTACAGTTTTAGTAGAGTTTGTTCGCTTTCTTGTCTTTGCTTTCAACGCTATCCCTGCCCATCAGGAACCCCGATGGCAACCTGCCCGCTACTTGGCATTTGTATTGCCAGCCAAACAACCAGACCAAGTGCGGATGATTGACTTGGGGCTAGCAGAAGACATCGATCACCTTATTCAGAACTTTAGAGAATCAGTGATTCCGGGAAAACAAAAAAATACTGGGGGTCTGTTGGATTTCGGAGACTGGGACGATGCTCCTGTTCTGGAGATTATGAAATCCAATCCAGCAGCGGCCATCAGACTGCGTGAAGCCATTTTCGAGCCCATCCGCCCTTACCTGGGCGAAATGAAATCTCTAATACTCGCTCCTGATGGGGCATTAAATTTAATACCTTTTCAGATACTTCCCATCGATGAGACAGGAAAGCAACTGCTGATGGACAAGTACACCATCTCATATCTCAGTGTCGGGCGCGATATCCTGCGAGCCAAAGTTCAGCCGACGCGCCCTGCATCTGCACCTCTGGTTATTGCTGACCCAGATTTTGACTTGGCAGCAGAACAATGCGCCGAATCGCATACTACAAACCTACCACCAACAACTTTAGACATCCTCAACACTTTAGGAGGCGATCGCCGCTTTGAGCGGATGTCCGGTACGCGATTGATCGGTGAAAGCCTTGCCAAAAAGCTAAAGGGGGTAAGGCTTTATTTGGAAGCAGAAGCAGTGGAATCCCACCTTGCCACCTGCCAGTCCCCCAGCATTTTGCTTATTGCCACCCACGGCATCTTCTTCTCGGACGCCCAGGATAAACCGCCCACGCAGGAGCTAACTCTGTCCAGATTGGATCTCTTGTCCAAGGGAAAGATAGAAAACCCAATGATGAGATCGGGACTCGCCCTAGCGGGAGCTAATACCTGGTTAGCTGATGGAAGTCTTCCAAAAGAAGCAGGTAAAGGCTTTGTCTTTGCCCAAGACGTGGCGGGACTCGACCTGTGGGCGAATGAAATCACCGTCCTGTCTGCCTGCAATACAGCAATGGGCGACATCAAAATTGGCGAAGGGGTCTTTGGATTGCGCCGCGCCTTTGCTGTCGCTGGAGCAAAAACACTGGTGATGAGTTTATGGCCTGTACCAGATAAGGCTACTGCTCTACTGATGGAGCGCTTCTTTGACAACTGTGATCGCGGTTTAGGTCGTGCAGAGGCATTACAAGAAGCTCAGAATTACCTGCGAACCATCACAGTTAAAGAATTACGACAGTCTTCTCTGGGTTTGGAAGTGCTAAAAGATCTATTAGGAGTCAAAGAACTAGATTCACAAGTAAGTATTTCTTGCCAAGAAAATGATACACCATTGGAACATCCTTTCTACTGGGGGGCATGGATTTGTCAGGGAGATACAACACCCCTGCCATTTACAGCTTGCTCATAAAGTTTAACTCTACAACTCCGTTTATAGACTGAGCCAGGATTAGAGCAAGAATCTGACTTGCTTTTAAAGCCCATACCATGCAATTAGATGTATAGATCGAGTAGCAATGTCACAAGTAGAAAAGCTAAAAATTTTCCTGGCTTCGCCAAGCGATGTAGCTAAAGAGTGTGACTATGTAATAGAAGTCATTGAGGAGATAAACCGTACTATAGCTCCCAGTAAAGGCGTTATCCTTGAGGTAGTCTCTTCAAAGCATACTTTTCCAGGTTACGGTCAGGATGGTCAATCTGTGCTCAATAAACAGATTGGGCCAATGAAACAATACGAGATTTTTCTGGGAATTATGTGGAGTCGTGTTGGCACTCCGACCAAACGTGCGCCGTCGGGAACTATTGAAGAGTTTAGACGAGCAGTTAGAGCTAATAAAAGCCACGAAAAACCTGAGATTTGGTTCTACTTCCGAAAATTAGAAGCACATTTAGATACACAAGAGAAGTTAGAACAGGCACAGAAGGTAGTGACGTTCAAGAAGGAAGTTCAGCGCAAGGCATTAACCCACGACTACAACAGCCCCTCAAATTTCCGTGAGCGGTTTCGTCGGGACATATCGCTGTGGCTCAATGCACGTCCAAACAAAACATCTCGATCTCGTACCGCTGCTGCGAACCGAAGCAAAAAGTCATCTGTAACGCCTACTAATTCGCAACCACCGACTGAGGGAGAGAATAAGCAAAAAAAATCAATTTCGACTTCCCCAACAGCAGATAGCAAAAGAAAAACAACCACAACTTCTACCACTAAAAAGCGCTCGCTTGCTGGTTCTAGCTCCATAGCTCGTACCCCCAAAAGCATCAGTAGCTCAGGTGCATTGGTTATGTTGAATGACAATTTCTTCCTAACTGAATCTGTTGTTGATACTCCCGCCAATAAAACCGTCACACTCCACATTTCACCTACCACCAATTCAGAACAGGAAGCTGCCTTACGTAATTTGCAACCAGAGCAGTCTTACAACAAAAAGCCGATTGCTTATGCTTACCAGGATGACGCAGCAATAATGCAGGTAGAGAGTGTTGTCTCTCAATCTATTAAAGGCAAAACAATTTTTATCCTTACTTTAAGTCGAGATCCCAGCTCACAAAGAAGCAACAGTATGGAAATCAATTTTACTAGCTACAGCGCGGATAAAATCGCTGAGTTACGCGCTCGTCTTTTGTTACTTAACGAAACCCCTTCTATTCATGAAAAAAACAATTTCTCGCAAATAAATTCTGGGGTTGAGGGAGGTTATAACAATGCTGTCAATATCAAGAAAAATATCTTTCCTGATTTGTGGAAAAAGCTGAAAATTCCACCCAGTAAGTTTTTATCTCATGCACGTCTTGTAGCAATTTATTATTTAAAAATGAGCTGGACTGTTGAAGACATATTGGAATTGAAACTTGGTCTAATTGAGGGCAATGTTATGTCTGTTCAGTTTCGTGGGAAAAGAAAATCCCCCTACATCAATCAAGAATCTGCCGTTATTCAGTTTAAAGGTACTTGCCCTCTAAATGGATGAGTAAAACTAGCAAGTCAAATTTAAGAAAAATATGATCGCAATTCCTCACCTCACCGCGCTAATCGCATCCGACTCAGCAGCCGACAGAACCTTGGGTTCCATCCCGTACAAATCATTCAGCACCGCCTTGACGTTCGGAAATACGAAATACTCTGTCAGCTTGCCAATCCGGTAATTAAACGGTTGATATCGGTGTTTGAAGTACAGCTCGACATTCCCCCGGTGTTCCCAAAGTCCCAGCAAATTAACAGCCACATCCGAGTAATGCGCTCTGACATCCCGCTGCACTTCTGCAATTCTCTCCTCGATCGATCGAGTGGTAATGCCAATTTTATAGAAGCAGTGGCCGCCCGCTTTGACCTCAAGGAAATAGAGCGAGTTCACCAAAATCCGACGAAGCTGCGCTCGATAAATCAGCAAATCAGCCCGCCGTTCTTCTAAGCAAGATAACCCCGCAGCTTCAGCAATTTCTACAGAGCCTTCCAACGAAGCCAGCTCCGACAGCAGCAAAGGTTCCTGAACTTGGTTGAACAATGCCAGGGGAAGTGCCCCTACTGGGATTTTACCCAAGTCGGTAAACTGATAACAGCGATCGCCCGACGACTCCACCAATCCTTTCAACTGCCACCGAAAGCTTACCAAGTCTCTGGGAATCGATCGCTTTTGGGCCCCGTACTCTTTCCACAGCACCTTCAATTGCTCCAATTCCTCACCCTTGAGTTCGATGTTGAAATGCTCGTAGAGGGGCAGCGAGGGAAATGCTTTGGTTTTAATCCGCTGTGAAACGGGCTTGCAAGTTTCCTCAGTGTGCGCGAAGTGATGTTCTTTCACCGAACCCTTTTTTGCTGTCAATCCGCCACCGCAGTAGAGACAAGTTAGCTGAGTTTTTCCGCGCACAACCTCATCAATGCTCGTCAGTTCACCACTGAGAGCAACACCAAATTTTAGCCACATTGCCTGTCAATTCTCCTTTCAGCAGGTTTGTAGATGCACCTGCTCCACATGACCAACGATTCTAACAAATCCAGGGGTTAGGGCTTCTGCCGGGGGAAAGAAAGCGATCGCCACTTGATGCTCTTGATGCGTGACTTTCATCCTTGCATCCCAAATCTAAAATCTAAAATCTAAAATCTAAAATCTAAAATTGCTCGTCACCAATCGGGAATTTCTTCAGGCTCCGAGTCTGATA
Source organism: Tychonema sp. LEGE 07203 (assembly GCF_015207285.1). Lineage (GTDB taxonomy): Bacteria > Cyanobacteriota > Cyanobacteriia > Cyanobacteriales > Microcoleaceae > Microcoleus. The sequence continues at coordinate 39,610 of NZ_JADEXD010000001.1, forward strand.
GGCCTTGTGACAGTTGGTGAGGGGGCAACGGATTTTCTGGCGTTGGGGGTGCTATATCAGGATAAGTGCGTTTCCTGATGTAGGAAAGGGTAGAGAGTGCAGAGACGGCTCCCCTTACTTGGTCGGGCCGCACTTCTAAGTATTTCTGCAATTGTTCTAGGTTGCGGTGTCCGCTGATTTCTTGAATAATCCGCAACGGAATCCCAGCGTTGCTCATCTGAGTGAGCGCCGACCTTCTGAGGCTGTGGGTGGAAGCGCCGATGATGCCAACTTTTTCGCAAGCTTCTTGGAATAGGTGAGAGGCGGCTTCTGGGTTCGCGTGCTTCCAGCGGTGATTGAGATGGCGGCCGGGGAACAGGTAGGGGTGCTCGGGATGTGAGTAGGTTTCTAACAGCAGCCTCAACTCTTGAATGATCGGGATAGTGCGGGTGCCGAGCTTGCCTTTAGTGTTGCCCTTGCGGATAATCATTTCGGAGCGGATGACACCCGCCGGGGTGAAAACATCGATGACTTTCAAGCTGCACGCTTCGGCAATGCGACAGGCGGTGTAGAGACAAATCCCAAAGAGAGCGCGGTCGCGGTCGCTCTGCAAACCTTCGTTGAACAAGAGTTCGATTTCCTCTTGGGTGAGTATCTTGGCTTGTCCGTGTCCCTCTATTTTCATGTTTGGTGTATACTCGACCCGACGCTCCAAAGTCTTGCATACTTACTGCATTGCTGCATCCGTAGGCGGGGATTTCTTAATGCGGCGGTTGAGCGAGAGCGAGGGGAAAGAAAGGGCGATCGCAGTCCAGTTTATTGATATGTTTGGTAAGGATGCAATTGCTGCGGTTGAGGTGAAATGATGCCATTGAGAGCATTGTTTGAAGGTCGAGAGCTATTAGCCCCTCTAATGTCCGATGAAGAATGGCTCAATTTGAAAGCTCAGCGCCCAAAAGTTAGACTGTGCTGTTGTGACTCAACTGGATACTTACGCACGTCTAAACTCGGCACCAAGCATTTTGTTCACGGCAAAGACAGGATTTGTAATTGGGCACCGGAAACATGGCAGCACCTATTAGCCAAGACTGAAATTGTTCGAGTCTGCCAGCAATTTGGCTACGATGCAAAAACTGAAGTTTCAGGCTCTGATTGGAGAGCGGATGTTTTAGCCACCAAAACAGACCAGGGAAAGTTAGTCAAGCTAGCTTTTGAGGTGCAGTGGAGTCCGCAAACTTTAGAAGAAACTGCTGCAAGGCAAGCCAAATATCAGCGGGATGGCATCCGCTGCTGCTGGCTGTTTCGTAAACTTCCTACGTCTCCTGATTTTAGTTGCCAAGACTTACCTATGTTTAAGTTGTGGCTGGAATCAAAGGATACTCTAATGGTTGATGCCTCTACCAGAACCCTGACGCTTTCTGAATTTATGGCAGCTCTGCTATCAAGGCATTTTAAATTTGCTTCTCATTACCAAGTCTGTCAAACTCAGCAAGTGAAGGTAGTTTTTTTTGCTGTGATTTGTTGGAGATGCCAACAACAGCACTACCTTTATTACATCCCCAATGCTGGTTATTATTCAGACTGCGGTATAAAAATAGATGAGGGAGATTTTGGGGCTTTCGACAGCGACTTTTGGCTGTTTAGACCTGAACTTATCCAAGCAGTCAAAAACTATTTAAAAACAGAGGCTGGTCAAACAATCCGCATGGGAGAGATCAAAAAACGGTACAGTAAAACAGTCAGGCGCTCTTATATGTCGTTTGGATGCCCTGGGTGCGATGCCATTTGGGGCGACCATTTCTATTTTGAGGCTATGTCCGAAGCTTGGTATGGTTATATTCCTACCATCGAACATGAGCTGCAAATAAGCTTAAATCCTCCCCTTAATTTGAATTCACGACCTCATTGGTGCTATTCACTCACAGGTAGCTTTTGCGATATCATTGAGCATGAAACAAAATAACCAACAACGTGCTACCGCTAAGAAAATCCAAAAATGGATTCAAGCCACCCAAGAAGTTGAAAAAGCTCGATTTGCCATACCGATAACCAGGCTGACGAGTATCAAAAGTCTGTGCGCTGATGAAGTTGCTGCCGAAAAGTTTGCGCTCTACATTGCTCGACTGGTGCAGCAACAGATGGAGCGGGCAAATTGTCCCGAACATTTCACAGATGAAGAATGGGAACAGCAACAACAATTAGTGGATGAAGCAATCACACTGATGCAAAGTTACTTAGAAAGTCCTAGTTACGAAAGCAAGCAATCTCTCAGAAACTTATTGAGAGACATTGATGGCTTGCAAGGGGATGACTACCGTAATTTTAGATGGGCAACGGTGCGCTTTGTCCGTAGCGGAGATTTACTCAAGCTAGAGTATGCACTGCGGTGTTTCGTAGAGACAGATTTTCCGTATTGGACTTACAAACTAGCTAGAGAATATGTAGAAGGCTATGGATTGCAATCTGGTTCAGGTATCGTGGCTGAATCAGTACCCAGGTTGTTAGAAGTAGCAGAATTTTGGTGTCAGTATTATTTCGATCTGAGTTTGAGCGAGAAATTTCCCGACGCGGGCGATCGCTGCGTTGGACCCAACCCGTGAGAATTTTCAGATGCAGATTGAGGGTTTGTTAAGCCTGCAACCCCTAAGATTGTCAAAACCGGTGCCAATACTCAGCATCTAATTCTACAATTTCTGCCGTGACAGAGCGGGTGTGCCACTAACAATCTAGGCGGGAAAACGCAACTTTCCCTATCTAGGACTTGGAAGTGCTATCCGTAGAGTTGATTAAAAATAAAACTCTTATTTTCTATAATTTTTTCTGACGTAAATAATTAAATAAATCTTAAATACTATGAAAGAAAATAAATTCATAGCTAAACTATTTTAATATATTTAGGAGCTAGCTGTATGTTTCAGTATTTTGTAATGATTCCTTCCCTTGTTGAAGAAAAAGACGTAGAAAAAGACGTAGAAAAAGAAAAAGTCAATTGGTCGATGCAAGTTGCTAAGTACAATTTTAATCTGGGCTTACAAGTGGGGGATGACATTGAGCTGATTCTTCACTACGGTGACGAATGCTTTTCGTTTGCAAGTAAGGTTGTGAAGATTTTAAAAGTTATAGAAAATGACAAAGAAAGACTTGATGATATTTTCAGAATCGAGGCTCATGTAGAGATTTCGGACAAAGAAGATTTTGTAAAAGTTCGAGAAATTCTTAAGGGGCTGAATTCATCGTCTCGCTCTGGTTTCCATCCAATGGGTTTTTCTAGCTAGTGAGGAGGGTAAATAGTAGATGTGTAGTATAGACCCGGTATTATAATGGTTTGACGCTCATCAAAACCAGAAAACGCTGAAATTTTCAGTATTCAATAAATATAAAGGCGTTGCTGATTTAGGGTATGACTGGCTCAATATGCAAGTCATACCAATTCACTATGAAGCTGCATTATAATATAACGCTAAGGATATAGTTCCAACCAGAAAGACATCAGCCTCATTTAGTGTATCTTCATAGTGAATTGGTATCAGAGAAACCAGTATCCACAAAACTTCGGGATTTTCAACTTATTTTTTTCATACCCTGATTAAGCAATGCCAAGAACGGGAAACAGTGAAACGCTTTCAGAACTTGGTGAGGGTGTTGAAGCAGAACTTATCCAACATCCAGGTTTATCGAGTTGGTAACATCAACATCAATGCTTACATTGTTGGGGTGACGGATGGCGGTGATTGGGCTGGATTATCTACTAAACTGCTGGAGACGTAGTATATGATTGTATCAGTGTTCTAAATTCTAATAAATAATAGTGTTCTAATAATTATGTCACATAATACGGAAGCCCAAGTTAGTTTTACAGCTCGATTGATGGCCGCCAGTCGAGCATTTGAGAGCAAACGAACCAATCGGCTGTTTAACGATCCGTTTTCCGAACAATTGGCGGGAATCGAAGCAATGGAACTAATGCTCCCCAAAGTAGAAGAATACGAAGCGAACGGTCGACCTTACGTTGCAGTGCGAACTCGCTTTTTCGACGACTTCCTCATGCAATATAGCCACACCATCCGCCAAGTCGTGTTGCTGGGGGCCGGAATGGATACTCGTGCATATCGGCTAGATTTGCACCCGGAAACGCATTACTATGAAATTGATAGAGCATCAGTTTTAGATTATAAAGAAAACATATTGAAAGACATAACGCCAAAATGTCATCGGCACGTGCTGGCGATGGATTTGCGAGAGACCTGGGTGCAACCATTAGTCGAAAGCGGTTATCGAGCAGACCAACCCTCGGTATGGTTGTTGGAAGGATTGCTCTACTATTTGAGTGACGGTGAAGTGAACGAGCTGATGGCAACTATTAATGCCATAACCTTACCAGGTAGCAAATTGGGAGCGGATCTTATCAACGAAGCAATCCTCAACAGTTCCGGCGATCTAACTTCATATTGGCAATCGAGTTGCAATCATCCTGAATCCTTTTTTGCCGAGTATGGCTGGAACGCTTTTGGCATTCAACCCGGTGAAGATGGAGCTTCATTTGGACGTTTTACCTTTCAGTTTTCACCGCGTTCTATTATTGATGACCCTCATATCTTTTTCATTACCGCTAACAAAACAGGACACGTTTAATATCAATTTGTTGCATTTTGCTACTGCCATACTTTTGGTGGCGTTGCTTAACCAGGGTATGAAAAAAATCATTTGAAAATCCCTAAGCTTTGTCGATACTGGTTTCTATGACTTGCCTATTAGCCTTTCATACCCTAAATCAGCAACGCCCATGCTCTCGAAAAACCTCATTGGTGCCGCAGGTGAATACTACGTTTGTGCCGAATTGTGCCGACGTGGAGTTTTGGCACTTGTCACGCCAAAGAATAACGAGATTTTTGATGTTCTGGCTTCGGATACTTTCGGCCAAAGAACAATCTCGATTCAAGTCAAAACTATGGCAATCGCCAACACACAAGGTTGGAAATTCGGGCCAAACATGAGCGTAAAGAAGAATAACGACAACTTGTATGTTGTTCTGGTAAATATGCACGACAATGGCACAAACGATTTCTATATTTACAAACACGATGAACTCGTGGAAAGAGTTAATCACATCTACGATGAGTACATGAGCAAGCCAAAGCGTGACGGGTCGGTGAGAAAAGAACCTGGCTTCCGTTGGTTCGACCACAAGTATTTTACAGATGATGACAAATCACGGAAGAATAATTGGGCGTTGCTCGGCTTCACGGCGCTGGCACTGTAACGCCCCAACAACAGGCTAACAAGGCGCTGCACCCGGCCGCCTACAGTCCGCTCGTTTCTCGCTCCCGGACGGCGGCGGGTGAGCTTGGTCGTTATCTCGTAAAGGCTGCCTGACTTTGGAGATGATTCGGTCTTGATCGAGTGTCAAATCAAAGCCCCTAACGCTTTTAATAAAATATGCAATTGCAACAACGACTGACTGAGATAGACCTGGATGCCTATTTTAAACGAATTGGCTATAGTGGTGACTGCTCGCCCAGGCTGACAACGTTACAGGCAATTCATCAACGACATTCCCCGCGCGATCGCCTTTGAAAACCTCAATTCACTCCTGAAACAACCTGTGAAGCTGGATTTAGCATCCTTGCAACAAAAACTAATCAACGAGGGACGGGGTGGCTATTGTTTTGAACAAAATTCATTGTTGCGGGCTGTTTTGCTTGCTCTTGGCTTTCAGGTAACGAATCTAGCAGCTCGCGTGCTGTGGAATATGCCATCCGGGACGATCGCACCTCGCAGTCATATGGTGCTGTGGGTCAATATTGATGGAGAGCCATACATTGCAGATGTGGGATTCGGAGGATTAACGCTTACCGCGCCGCTTGCTTTGACGCCGGATATGGAACAACCTACATCCCATGAACCATTTCGATTGATTGCAGTGGATCGCAGCTACATTATGCAAGCATATATCAAGCAGGAGTGGAAATCCCTTTACAAATTCGACCTTCAGGAGCAAGAATTACCCGATTATGAGGTGAGCAATTGGTATGTTTCAACTCATCCCCACTCGATTTTTGTTACTAATTTGATGGTGGCAAAACCGGATTCAAATTGTCGTTATGCCTTGTGGAATAATCAGTTTACGGTGCATTATTTGGATGGTCGAACAGAACATCGTGTCCTTTCAACGGTTGCAGAGTTACGTGCTACCCTTGAGAATGTTTTTTGTCTCAACCTGGGAGCGATCACTGAGATTGATCGGATGTTACAACAATTAATTGAGCGCTCGTGTGCGATGACCTAACGGTGAAAGTGGGCAACTCTCGATTTATGGCAAGGGCGACAAGACTCGTGTGGTTCTACTTCCTGCGTCTCTGTATCTGGCACTTTTGAACAGCAGAGGAAGTGCGGGGAATTCTGAGCCGATTTTTAGGAGTCGGAAAGTGGCTAACGGCGGGCGCTTGCACAGGGTTTCTGTGACGCACTTGGTCAAGGAAGCTGCGAAACGCGCTGGAATTTCTGAGAAGACTAGCGCTCACTGGCTCCGGCACTGCCACGCTTCCCATGCTCTCAACCGGGGAGCACCGATTCACTTGCTGAGTCAAACTTTGGGCCATGCTTCGGTTGCGACTACTAGCAAATATCTCCACGCAAAACCTAACGACAGCAGCGGATTGTATCTGATGTAAGGACAAGGGTTGGAGGGTGTCAATCAGGATATAAATCAAACGTGCTTCGGCAGTATAGACGAATCGGATGAGTGGGCAGCTATCAGATCCCCGATCGCCTCAAAATACTCATTTGTTACACCATGCGTTGTGGGATGTTTTGCGATGACGAAGAGCGTAGAACCATTAGCACCAGATTGAAAGCCATTCTTATGAGTGCTGAAATTGGCTCCCTCTGCAATCGCTCTCCACCACTGCTGGTACCAAGCATCTAAACTGTAGAACACAACCGCACGTGGCTTGTATTTCAAGACTCGATGCCGGATGTGGTCGGCGCGTTGAGCAGCATAAGATTCTCGGTAAACCTGTCTCTCCAGAAGTTGTGGAAGCTGTGAGTAATCGGAGTACAGCCATATACCAGCACTGGGCGAAGGTAACGGGAGCAGCTCTAGCAGGCAAGTTTCTCCACCCTCTCTCGCTAACTGCTGTCCCTGATATCCTCTAACCTGATCACGTGTGGCTTCCTGTCCTTTTGCTTTCAGTAAACTTCGGATCAATTTCCCCCAAACGGGCTGTATGTTCGGGTGTTGACCGAAGCATTTGGTGAATCCAAATGCTTGGTGATACTCAAAAACGTCTTCCAGTTCTCTACATCCACGTCGAGACCAAGCATTTAAACGCTGCAAAGCATCTTCAATAGTTCCCCCGCCTCCCTCCTCTTTACCAACAAACCAAAAGTCCCCGTGATAGTTGCCATATCCATAGAAGGTATGGATGTATTTCTCCAGTAATTGATCGTCAAGCATAGTGAACCCTTGAATTCATCGCATCCTTATCGCAACCAGCAAATATTCAATGTAGCAGGAAGGGTTTGAGATGATCAATCAGAAAATTAATCTATCCTGACCCAGGACTTAAAGTGTTACGGCTAGGCGGGGATAATTCTTTTTGGTTAAGCTGTTCACCATTTAAATCTCAGAGCCTATCTAAGCCAGTAAAGGGTTTCAGCCTCTGAAATACGCAGTTTAAATGCTAAACAGCTTATCTAGCCCTTATTTAGTAATCGCTGGCAACTATATCATCCATCTTCTCTAAAGCTTTAATTGCAGCTATCACAGGAGTTTGAGCTTTTAAAGCAGCCCTTGCTACTTTAGTGGAGGTAGAACCATCAGGTTCTGCTGCTTTTGCCAGCCGTGCGTTTATCGCGTACAAAGCAGCAATATCTTTTCTTAACTGAGAGTTTTGGGGTTTAACAGACTCAGTAGTCTCCATCGCCTTATCTGTAACCCGGGGTTGTGGGAGAGTATTTAATGTCTTTGCAGTCTCCTCAAGCTGATCGCAGATTTGGAAGTAGAAGTCTAGAAGGGTAAGCAACTCGCCTGGTTTGTACGATTTTATGTTTTGGAGGATTTCAGGAGGAATCGGGAGTGGATTTTCCCCCAATTCTAGTATTTTCAGCTTTTCCAGGCTACGCAGGGTCTTTGGGACGAAGGTAATCGCATTGTTATTGAGGGAAAGCGATGTCAGATGCAACAGTTGCCCAAGCACCTCTGGAATGGAAGTAATCTTATTGTGGCTAAGCTCAAGCCATGCCAGATTCAATAGTTGCCCAAGCGCTTCTGGGATGCAAGTAATCTGATTGTGGCTAAGCTCAAGCCCTGTCAAATTCGACAGTTGGCCTATTACATCTGGAATTGCTGTAATCTGATTTTTACCGAGGAGAAGGGTTGTCAAATTCGACAGTTGGCCTATTACATCTGGGATTGCTGTAATCTGATTTTTACCGAGGAGAAGGGTTGTCAGATTGGACAGTTGCCCGATTGCCTCTGGAATGGAGGTAATTTCATTGTCATAGAGTTTAAGGTGGGTCAGATTCGACAGTTGCCCGATTGCCTCTGGGATGGAGGTAATCTTATTCCAACTGAGCTCAAGCCGTGTCAGATGGAACAATTGCCCGATTGCCTCTGGAATAAAGGTAATCTTATTGCACTTGAGGTCAACCTCTGTCAGATTCGACAGTTGTCCGAGTACCTCTGGGATGGAGGTAATCTGATTGTAATTGAGGCAAAGGAATGTCAGATTGGATAGTTGCCCGATTGCCGCTGGAATAAAAATAATCTGATTCCGACCGAGGCCAAGCCCTGTCAGATTCGACAGTTGCCCGATTGCCTCTGGGATGGAGGTAATTTTATTCCAACTGATGTCAAGCTCTGTGAGATGGGACAAGTGTCCGATCACCTCTGGAATGGAGATAATCTGATTGTTATTGAGGTACAGCAATGTCAAATTGGACAGTTGCCCCAGCTCCTCTGGGATGGAGGTAATCTCATTGTTGTGGAGGGAAAGCTTTTTTAAATTCCATAGTTGCCCAAGTGCTTTTGAGATTTGCGTAATCTTATTGAAACCAAGGGCAAGCTCTGTCAGATTCGACAGTTGTCCGATTGCCTCTGGGATGGAGGTAATCTGATTGTGATAGAGGTCAAGCTCTGTCAGATTCGACAGTTGCCCGATTACCTCTGGGATGGAGGTAATCTTATTCCAACTGATGTCAAGCTTTGCCAGATTCGACAGTTGTCCGATCACCTTTGGAATTTGGGTAATCTGATTGTGACCGAGGTCAAGCTCTGTCAAATGCGTACACTTAGCAATTTCCGGTGGTAATTCTTTCAGAGCCAGCCCTGACAAATCCAATTTTATCAATTTTTCCTTAGCGACTTGCTTAATTCGTCGCACTGCTTCCTCTCGCGTCATACCCTTTGTATCTCAGTAGCGTTTATTTTATTGTGATGATTAAATTTAGCCTATGGGAAAAACAGCAGAAATCAGGAGACGGCATCAAAAAAGCACACTAATGCCCTTTCCTGAAAATTAATCTGGTAATAAGTATGTGTTAGAAAACCCTTATTCTGGGTCAGGACTTAAAGTGCTACAGCTAGACCGGGATATAAGCGTATCCCCGCCTATAACAAGGTTTTGGAGTGAATGGAAAAATTACCCTTTCCCCGCCTAAAACTTTAGCGGGATTTTTTCGACGGGCTGCTAAATTTTTGCTGAAAAGAAAAAGCTGGTTTCAGACCGTCAGAAAATACCTGCCTACCCGTCCGGTCAAAAATACTAAAAATCTGTGTCACGCGCTTGGGACTGTTTGATAAGCTTACTGGTTCCAGTCTTTGGCTCAGGATATTGAACTATCCTGATGGAGCGGCAAGGGTTACAAACTTTATCTCTTTTTTTGTTCTCATGGCTGTTCAATCCACCTAACCCCTCTAGCTTTTGCTTATAGTTAATAATAAATGAGTTCCCTCTGTCAAACCCGGTAATGACTCTACCCACTACTTTGCTAGCCTCATTTGTCTTTCTTTCCTAGCTTAGCTCTTGATTTAGCATACTAACTACTGAAGAGCCAAAATCCATACCGTGTTTACTTCCACCACTGATTCAGCAAGCCCTAGTTATATCTACGCTTCAGTGAATATACTGATTACCTTTAATAGCTATTTTGTTAGACTTCTAAAATCATTATTTACTTAATTAAAAATGGTTTCAATTCAAGACCTATTTTTCCAAACAACTTGCTACATTAATGGTCACCAAAAAAACGGAAAAGTTTTAGCTGTAGCCACCTATGTACATTGTCGCCGAATATGTTTTCAACTTGAAGGGGAAAACCGAGGAACATGGATTCCAGAATCAGTATTCGTAGGAGAAGAAATAGCACCAACACCCGCACCAACACCTGCACCAACACCTGCACCAACACCCGCACCAACACCTGCACCAACACCCGCACCAACACCCGCACCAACACCTGCACCAACACCCGCACCAACACCCGCACCAACACCCGCACCAACACCTGCACCAACACCCGCACCAACACCCGCACCAACACCCGCAGCATCGCAGACAAATACAACATCATCGCCACAACCCAGCGAACAAATTCTTCAGATAAATACTGAAGTCAATGCTAATCCTCAACTACGACAACTGAAGCAAGAATCTAATTCAAATGCTTGGAATAGTCTAGTTAATTGGATTGGTGAATCTATTTGTGAAATTAATTTTGCTGCATCTGAATCTTCTGTTAAAAGGCTAAAACACAGCTACCAAGACAAATCTCCCTATGAAATTGCTCATGTTCTTATTGTTCACAAATCCTTACAAGCGGCTGGAGTGGATTTAGTTAGAGGAATTCCAAGAGCAGAAGCTGTTATCAGGGGGATAGCTAAGTACGATTTACCAGAAATCACCAAACTCTCGGCAGAAATGGTTTATCAGATTGCCGATATTTATGGATTTAACTTACAAGATCCCGAACGAAAAATTGAAGCTTTAACAGCCTTTGGTGCAGCTTTTTTGGGAGAAAGAGCTATTGATGCAGGTATAGACTGGCTAGAGTATGGCATGATTCCCAGTAAAATAATAAGTGCTTCTGCTAAAGCCCTAATGATTTATGCAGTAGGAAATGCTGCTTGTAAGTTCTATGAAGCAAAACTTAATCAACATATTAATCCATTAACTTCGCCAACAGTTATAAATAAAATTAGGGAACAAAGTCAACATTATTTAGATAACGCTACTTCCGAAGAAGCAATCGTCGAGCTGATTTCCAGCGAAATCAATACAGCTTTGACCATAGACTATACTAGACTCAGTAGTTTATTAAAACTGGGAGAATGGAAAAAAGCCGACCAAGAAACCTGTGACATCATAGTAAAGATAGCTAACCGTGATTTTGAGGGAAATCTGAGAACATTGCCCAGTGAGGATTTACACACTATTAATCAACTGTGGTCACAGAATAGTAATGGACATTTTGGTTTTAAGGCGCAAAAACAAATTTACTGGGAGGTGTCAAAAAAAGTAGGGGATTTTGGAGAAAAGATTGGCTGGCGAGGAAAAGCAGGTTTATTCGGTGGCGTTTTTGGTTGGAAATCCTATGATGATTTAAACTTTAACTTAAAATATGCTCCTAAAGGGCATTTGCCAGCTTTTCCCTTAAATATATCTTGGTGGTACCACTCAGGTGAAGCAACGAGGGATTTTGCCCAATCAATTTTAGAGAGAAACGATTGGTAAAGAGTGATAAATAAAGCTGCATATTTCACGGAATAAGCCTCTACCAATATGCAGCTAGCACCCATCCCTCAAGCCAGCCTCCAAGTTGTCGCCGTCAACACCCCGACCGAGCAACTCATCAACCTGTAGGTATATGGCAAAAGTAAAAATACTCAGAAGGTCTACCGCCTGGTGTCGGGGTTGCTGCTGGCAGAAGCGGGGAAGCCAGCCCACTACCTGACTCTCAGTGACCTCCAAGGCTTCGCTGATATGCTAGAGGTACACGGTCTATCCCCTTCGTCACGCCGTACATATATAGCTGTGGTCAAGTCTTTACTTACGTTCGGTCACAAAACCGGACTCATTCAAGCCAATGCCGGAGCAGCGCTGAACACGGCGAAGCCCAAGGATACGCTCTCCCAGAAAATCCTGACCGAGGCTGAAGTTAGGGCGCTGATTGCGGGTGAACCGTGCGACCGGAATCGGTTGATATTTAAGGTTTTTTACTATGTCGGCCTGCGGGTATCTGAGCTCTGCAACCTGAACTGGGAGGACTTTTCAAGCAACGGCGAGAGCGGGCAACTCCTCGTCTACGGCAAAGGGGACAAAACCCGCGTCGTGTTGTTACCCAAAATGCTGTACGCCGAGCTGCTGAAAAGTCGAGGCGATGCGGGCAAGCTTGAACCAATTTTTATCAGCAGGAAGAAGTCAGACGGCGGCAGGCTTAACCCAATCTCGGTCACGCAGATTGTCAAGGCAGCAGCCGTTCGTGTTGGACTTTCTGAGAAAGCATCCGCGCACTGGCTCCGGCACTGCCACGCTTCACACGCGCTCAACCGGGGAGCACCGATTCATCTGCTGAGTCAAACTTTGGGTCATGCTTCAGTCGCCACGACTTCTAAATATTTACACGCCAAACCCAATGATTCCAGTGGTCTGTATCTGGCAACTTAGCGGGTGTTCAGGCTTGGTCGGTTCTTGTGGATTGTCGGCAAGTGCGATCGCACTTGCCACCAGCTAACAGAATACCGACCGCTCTTTTTGGTCAAATAATTTCAGGTTTTAGATTCAGATTTTAGATTCTTGACAGTGCAGTTGCTGCTTTAGGGTTTGGCATAACAAATGAATCCCTTGTGTCAAGCGTTTCATTTACCATAACAGTCATGCCAAACAGTTTCAAGCGCGTGACACACGGCTTTTGGTGTCCTCAGCCGGACGGGCAGGCGGCTATTTTTCCGATGGCCGATTTTTTAATTGTGACGAAGAAGAAGACAATGGCGGTCAGTCGTAAAAATCCCGCTGGGAGCTTTAGGCGAGGATAGGGTAATTTCTCTCTCACTCCAAAACCTTGTTCTAGTTGGGGATACTCTAATTTTCTGAACTCTCAAGTTTTAAGAGCTAGGTTCTTGTTACCAATTACAGATAGACTCTGGCTTGAGAGGACAAGTCTTGGGTGCGCTCGAATTTCTGCTGAGGTAAAGAGCGGTCAGTTTAGTCAAGGATGCTAGCGGTTTAATGTCCTTGATTTGATTGTGGGTGAGGGCGAGGTAATTCAGTTTAGTCAAGGATGCTAGCGGTTTGATGTCGCTGATTTGATTGTTGTCGAGGGAGAGCCAATCCAGGTGAGTCAAAGATGCTAGCGGTTTGATGTCACGGATTTGATTTTTGTCGAGCTTTAGTTCCGTAAGACTCGAAAGTTGTCGATCGGCCGCCTCGCACTCAGTAGTTTCCGCTTTCTCCAACAACACCTCAACAGTATGTTTAGTTTCAGGACTCAAAGAAGCCTTTTCGCGACACCAATCAGCAAATGTCCGTCCACTATTGCCCCGTTGTTTCTGCACGACCCATGAGGAAGGTGCATTTCCACTATTTTGCAACTGACTCGATACCACCAACATGAAAACAAGGGCTAATGAAATCATAGGGAATAACCTCTGTAGATTTTTATATATTTCCCCATCTAGGACTTGAAAATGCAGAGGGTACGTCAGGAAATGGATTTTCCCCTCCTAGAGCTTTTTAGAGATGTTTGAGGCTGTAAATCAGGAAATACGGATTGTACCTTAAACATGGGCACCGCTGCCTAAATTACACCCTAGTTACTAAAGATATTGACGTTGCTGATTTACGGTATGAAAAGCTAAATATGCAAGTCATAGAAACCCATATCAAAAAGGTTCAGGATTTTCAACTTATTTTTTTCATACCCTGATTAAGCAACGCCTAATGGTTTGATGCTGTAAATCAGGATATTACAGTTTCTTGATGTAGCCGTAAGAGTTTTAAGCTCTAGACGGGAAAATAGGTTATCCTCACCTTAAAACCTCTAGGGAGATTTTTTCGACGGGCTGTTAAGTCTTTGTCGAAGTGAAAAAAATTAGAAGATCGTCAGAAAAATAGCCGTCTGTCCATCTGGCTGAGGACACTTAAAATCGTGTGTCAGGCGCTTGGCACTATTTAATAGCACTTACGGTTCTAGGCTCTGGCTTAGGATAGTGTGAATGCTTTATTCAGAATGACATATATAGCAATCCTAAATCATTTGTGAAATTTCTCTTATTGTGAGTTTTTAGCGTCTTTCGCTCTTTTTTTTGATGAGTAATAACCGAATGCTATTTAACAACGTTACTAGAAAGATAGGCGCAAAGAAAATTATCAAGATATTAGAATGATATAAAGCACTAAAAAAAATACATAAAATAACAACAATGATAATGAGATAGGAGAAGGTATACACATTACTAGCACGGCGCAAACTGGTATGTCTTCTATAGCCAAGGCTTGAACCAACCTGGCTTATATAGGCAAACTCCGAACTGGCTTGAAAGATCAACTGGGTACCTTTCAAGTTGGCATCGCTCAAGTCGGCACCGTCCAAGTTTGCACGTCTCAAGTCGGCATCGCTCAAGTCGGCACCGTCCAAGTTTGCACGTCTCAAGTCGGCACCACTCAAGTCGGCACCACTCAAGTCGGCACCATTCAAGTCCGCATAACTCAAGTCTGCATCGCTAAGCTTAGTAAAGGTCAGGTTCGCACCACTCAAGTTCGCACCACTCAAGTTCGCATATCTCAAGTTCGCACCGCTCAAGTTCGCACGTCTCAAGTTCGCACCGCTCAAGTTCGCACGTTTCAAGTCGGCACTACTCAAGTCGGCACCACTCAAGTCGGCACCACTCAAGTCGGCACCACTCAAGTGGGCACTACTCAAGTCGGCATCAGCAAAATCTGTAGCAATATCTAGACCAGCAATTTTCGCCAATTCCACAAAGTTATCGGTTTCTGCCTCAAGAATCTGCTGAATAGAGTGTTGAGGTTCTTGTAGAGAGTTTTCATTAGCCATATCGCAACTTTGTTCGACTCACATATGGTTGTAACAAGCTACATAAATTTTTTCTGACCCTTACTTGTGCGATTCTCTGCTTATTTATGGAATCTTTTTCTGACCACAGTCCCTCAACTTCCGTAATATGAACGTATTTGAGTTCAACCTCAAAAGTTGCTTCCACACAGCAAGGCTGATTATTTACAGTCAAAGTTCCTAACTTTTCCTTTAGTAGCGTTCCTTTCAATACTGACGAAGCTTTTTTGAGTTCAAACAGCCAAACAAGATTTAACTCCGAACCATTTGTTGTTACTTCGCATATAGAAGGAAACTGGAACTTTTCAGTTACTTGTTCTTCTGTCAGCACTTTTAATCCAGTCAGGTTACACAAATTTTGAGGAATATGACCGTTTTCCAGATTGAGCTTCAGGGTTCCACCTTTCAAACCAAACTTGAGACGTCCCCCCTCTAGCAATTCCCACTGTTCGTTAAACTCGATGGTAATTGGCAGGTCAATTTTCTCAGATTCAACTAGAATTCCTTCTAAGTCCATACACAAGCAATCTGGGAACTTATTTTCATGGTGTACTTGAGAGATTGGGGGTACGGTGTCTGGCATTATTTAGATAGAATGATAAATTTAATTTTTACCTGAAATATACCCTAATATGACGCTGTAATTGTTTTGCAGTCTAAACAAAACTTTACACTTGTGCAGGAATCAGTTCGTCTTGCGGGAAAATTGCACCTCGCATTTTTAATTCATACTTTGCTTTTTCATCAAGTCCGGCATTCTTACCAAATTGAGCGTTTTTTACTTTGGCATTATTCAGATTTGTGGATGTCAAATTAGCCTGGTGCAAATTAGCATTGCTTAAATTGGCAGCGGTTAAGTTAGCATTAATCAAATCGGCATCGCTTAAGTTAGCATTGCTTAAGTCAGCAAAACTCAAGTTGGCATCCATCAGCAAAGCACTTCTCAAGTCAGCACCATTTAAGTCAGCACGACAAAGTTTTACATTTATTAGTCTAGCATTCCTTAAGTTGGCAAAACTTAGATCGGCACGACTCAAATCAGCTTGAGCTAAGTCAGCACCACTGAGATCAAATCTACTCAATTTGCAGCCAATTCCTTTAACACTACTTAAATTACATCCTGCTAAATCTTCATACGGATTTAAACCTGCCTGTTTCACCAATTCATATAAATTATTTGTATTGGCTTCCAGAATTTGCTCAATATAATTTTCAATTGACACCCGCGATGTAGACTCAGGAGAGTTAGGAATTTGTGATTGTCGCCCATAAAACTTAGTCAGTCGCTTTTCTTCACTCCAGGCAACAAACGCAATTCCCCCAACTACACTTAACCCTACTGTAAAAGCTGGTGGGTTTCCCCCTGTCAGCAATAGCATCATCAAGAAACCCGTACCAACTTGAACTATTTGCTTGACTAAAGAATTTAATCCAGCTTCAGCTTCTTCATAAAGACTAATTTGTTTGCGGTTAATTAAAGTCATATTCAATATCTCCTAGGGATTATTTTTTAAATCTCTTAAGTCTGCCCTAAACCGAGCAATGATTCGACCTGCGAGAACTATCCACAATAGAAAATCAGAAGTTACAATAATAAAACAAGCATAACGAGATATACCCCAAGGGCTTTCTTGCAGACAAATATTGACACCTGAAAAATCTTCTCCAATAATAATTTTACCGATTAAACTAGGAAGCTTTAAAATAATACCTATCGCGATTGCATCCTGAATTGACCCATAAACTTTTCTTCCAAGTTTACCCATTAACGCATAGAACACTTGATCGACCAACTCCAAAAAATTCATCACAATTTTTTTCGTAAATGTACCCGACCGCGTAGTTACTGGAGGAGATGACTCTACAGGAATTAAACTCGATGAGGGTGGTGTCGGTATCGGTGGTAGCGAAGTCATTACGGCACGGTATAAATTTTTATGTATCTCGATTACGTCGCACTTTTGATTAGGTGACAAACACCAAAAAACTAAAACGAGTTTCCACAACCAAGCCATTGTTCAGTGCCTGGAAAAACGTAAGTTGTCATAGTTCGTATCACTTGATTGTTGCTATTCAATTCTCTACAATCTGAGCCAACTAAAATCTTATAGTTAGATGGTCCTCCCCCTTCAAGCCCACAACGGACAGGTTCTAATTTGACATATTTTTGCCACTCTTGCCTAGCACAACTTATCCCTCCACGAAAAGGTTCAATTGTTTGTGCATCTGCAGCTAGCTCCAAGAACTGCCAACTTAAAATAGTAATAACAAGAGCTATAACAACATATGCAATTTTCTTGCCCATACATTACCTCATTCACTATTGATAGGTTACTTAATCACTTACTATGACGTAAAATACAGCAGATTCCCAGCAAATAAAGTACACCTTAATCCCAAGCACTTACCAAAATGGTTGACCCACTCTTGTAACCGTACTCCATAAACCTGGAAATTGCTGTACTTACCTTAAACTCTATTTCTCGTCTTGTTAATCTATATCCGGAAGATTGAAAATGTTTGCAGAGCAAACTCATGTCTAGCAAGAGTTTGATGTCCGGTGTCTGAAAAAAAAAACTCTACTAAAAGTCTGTAAGCTTTAGAGAATAAGGTTTTGGAATGAGTGCAAAAATTGGGGTATCCCCGGCTAGAATAAAATTTTGGAGTGATTGAGAAAATTTGTATTTCCTGAGATAGAGCCTAAAACCCCTTTACAGGCTCTAGGCGGGGATAGGCAAATTTCCCCGCCTAGAGCTTGTAACCGTTGCAGTATGGTTACTAAGGTATGTAAACACTTTATGTGTTATGTTAAAAATAGCTTACAAAATTATTACAATCAAACGAGGTAACAAAATGTTTTATAAATCTCTACCTTTAGTATCTGTTCAAACTATGTATACTACAGCTAAACCCGATTTACCTTTACACGTCTTATTTAATATTTACGACTTAACAAAAGAAGGTAGACATAATATCAGTAATTCAGACATTACAAAGTACACTAAAATTCAAGATATTCAAAATGAGGAATTATATGATATTTTAAAGGTTTTACTAGACCAAGGTTTTATCAGTGAAATATTTTCTATTAAAGGTCTAATTGGGATGAGTGGATACACTGCTGTTTCAATTACAAATACAGGGTTAATTCATATAGAAAACATACTTAAAAATATAGAGGAATTGGATGAATTGTAGGTGTGATTATCAAAGAAACTATCGAAGCAAAGGAAACTGTTATTTCCTGATTCAGAGTGTCAAACCTTTACAAATACGTGTCTGTACAGACATATCAAAGTAAATTAATTGCGTTTTCATAATCTCTAACTATACGGTCATATAATATTGTTATTGACAGTATTTTAACTCTTATTTCAGAAGATAAATAGAGTGAGGTAATAATATTTATTTCTAAATGTTCGTCAAGGAATCTATGAATCAAATCTATAAAACAAATTATTACATTTTTAAGCTCAAGAATCTTTATACTTTCAATTTTGTAGTGTTCAAAAGTATTTCTATAATCCTGAATCTTTTCAATTATAGACATATCTGATTCGGTAAAATTAACTCGACTTTCAATATTATCTAACAGTTTTAAACGTTCTAAAGCCTCATGCAAGTCCACAGTAGAGGGTCTTATTCCTTGGTTTAAATGTTGATTTAATCTTTCACTTTTTTTTGGAAAGTCTCTATAGATGAGTTTTGGTGTATCCCGTGACAGCTTTTCTTTGAGAAGTAAAAGAAATCCTGTAAACAAATGGATTATTCCATATTTATAGTCATTTTGCGGTTGAGAAACAGGAATAATAAAACGTTCTTCACTATCATAAACATATAATTCATTTAAACCTCTTAAGATGAAATCTAAACCATTGTCTAATAAATTCAGGGAAATATTATCTAAAGTCATTTTTAAAACCTTTTTGAGATTAAGTTGATTTTTTATCTATATCTTACAAATAATGTCTTGTCAATTTTATAAAACTCACTAGACTCCCACTCTGGCGGGTTTTTCGTGTCTAACCGCCCCTCAAAGCGCTTTGACCGCTCTCTGTGTGCCAAGGGTGCGAGTGCATCCAGTTTTTAAAAAAGCTGATGGTTTTGGGGTGTGTGTCTGAAGCAAATTAATATTACAGAGGAAGATTTACGCGAAAACTACAGATTTGTAGGATGAAAAATAAAAACCCGCTACAATCTCATTGCAGCGTGTTTTTAACTGTAATTTCAAAAGCATGAAAACAAGTTTTATTGTGTATTTCACGTTCTTTTTCAGACCCCAAAAGACCTTGACACTTTATCACTACAGGTTCTATTTGACTTCCTTCAAAAGCAATATTACAAAGGGCTTTAACAACTACAAATCTTGATATTCCCCCTTCATGACAAATGGAGTTACTACAGCCAATATGTACAGGTATATTTTCCCTACTAAAGACCATTGTTTTTAAATCACCTCCCCAATACCTATCACTAACTTCTTTGACCTGTAGTAAATCTTGGTTAGGGAATGGATGTCCTGCCATTTGTCACCTCTAAATGTCTCAATTTTTTATTCTAATTCAAAAGTGGGTTTTAACCGCTGTTACCGCACTCACCGCTCTCTCACCTGATAACCCACACCATCCCAGTTTTTAAAAAAGCTGTGGGTTATCAGGTGAGTGTCTGAAGCAAACAAAAAAGCTAGACCGCGACCGCTCCGACCGTGCAGCCGTGCCAGCGCTCCCACCTCTACCAGTTTTAGAAAGCTGTCGGTTTCAACGTGCAAGTGTGACGCAAAAATCCCCCAACCATTAAGCAGTTAGGGGGTTTTGGTTTAGTTGATTGTCGGCGAAGCCGATCAGCTTTGCCGTTAGAGAACCGAATACCAGCCACTCTTTCTGACCAAATAATTTCAGGTTTTAGATTCTTGACAGTGCAGTTGCCGTGCAAACCGCGCAAAAACGGGAATCAACGTGTGTCAAGTTTTAATTCCTGATAAGGTTTTAGGGTTTTAGTGGTGGTTTGCAGTAACGCAGTAAGTAATGAAGGAGTGTCAAGCCTGACGGGGTGACAAGCAAGTTGAAAGCCTTATTAGGAAAGGGTTTGAGTTGATCTGCCTCAAAAAAGATATGTGCGTGCGATCACGACTTTTTCGGGGGTAGATAACGGAGAATAAGGAGCGGCGGCGATCGCTACCATCATAATTGTCAATAAGCCCAGGAATAATCGCTGATATCTTTTTGGAGGTTCAGGAGCCTTAACGCTTTGCCCATAAAGGTTTCAGCGGCGTTGTCACCCCGTCAGGTGTCAAGCCCTGATAGGGTTTTAGGTGGTTTTTGACGCTTAACACCATAGGGTCGGCGTGCAACGGAATTCCTAGACAGACTGTTCACAACAAATTGTTTCACTACTTAACTTATATGACCACCACTTTCTACCCATTCACGAAGCCAGATTAACCTAACTCCTTGTTGCTCTATCTCTTTCAGGAGATTTTGCATATTAAAGTAAAACCTTAAGTCATTTTCATGTAGATCAACCACTATACTTCGACATCTATCTGATAATCTTTTGTCTAATGAATCGGCTAACACTATCGCTGCCTCAAAAATCTCCAAAGCACTCTCTTCATCAACTTCTACATCAAGCATAAATGACCTCAATCCTATTTCAAGCTCTTGAAATTCTATCTTATTTGACAAAAATTCTTTTACCAAAGAGCTTGGTCTTACCCCATTTATAGTACCTTTAAGGAAATCAGTTGGTGTAATGAATTCAAAGGAATTATCGCTTATAAAATTTTTAATATGTTCTGGTGGCATATGTAACCAACTGTGAACATCAGCCCATTTATCAATCCAAGCTTCAAGTGATAGATACGCGCCAATAAGACGAGCTGTAAATGCTCGGATCTCAAAGATGCAATTTTCTACATCACCATTGATTGAGAAAAATGATGGAAGAGGCCAGTTTAGTGTTTTATGATTCACATGGCGACCATGTGCAATCGTATTCCGTATGTTGACCAATTGCTTTACAAAATACTCCGTCTTGATATCTAATAATTCCACTCTATCTAAAAAATCACATATTTTTGATCTTAGTGGAATTTTCCCTTGTGGTTTGCAATGATTGGAGCATAACTCTATAATGTGGAAATAGACCAGAAAAATTTCTTCATAAAATAGGCTAGTATCATCTTGTGTTTCTAGGTAACGAGCTTTATGCCAACGATTTAAGAGAGAGACTACAAATTCATTCACACTTTCTTTCTTTTCATAAACAGCTTCTAAAATTATGAGGAGATCACGTGATTTATCAACCTGAGCGTGAACAAACTTTGAAACTTTGATTTCATTAGGTCTTCTGTCCATCGAAGCAATCCCCGTGTCACATACTGACATTTCATATACAGTCAGTGGATGATCTAACAGATAACTAATTATACTGAGAATAATTAGAACAGAGGGTCGAGTATATGAAATCAAATTCTCGAAAAAATCACTATCATCATCTAATTGAGTCCATACCTCTATTACCAAAAAAGTTTCTTTTTTAGAACTAGAATCTGAATCGCACTCACTAGAGCCTGGGCTTAGAACATACAATTCGTCTGTCGTATAAATTTTTGCTTCATTTGTGCAAAAGTCTAGCTCGAAATCGATTTTTATTGGTAAATATTTCTTCGCTTTATATTCTTCCATAAAGGTAACTCCATGTCATGCCTATAAATTGATATTTGGTCTGTTAGAATCGATGGGGCTTTTCTACCCCTACCTCTTCTTCAGAACCGGACGTGAAAATTTCGCTTCATCCGGCTCTTTGACAACTCCACTCTTGTTATGAGTGCAACTCAAAACGGATTACCATCATAGCTCTTTTGGAGGGAGCCGTCATTGTCCGTTTTTGTGTCGTGACAATGTTTGTGCAGAAGTTGGAGGAAATACTGCTGCCAATGGGGGAGGGAATGAAGTGCGAACCGATTTGGGTATGTGGTGCTTGTTATGCGAGTCGCCTTGTCATCGGATTGAGTGGCAGTTTAAGTCGGTGTGGAAGTACGTAGGCTATAGCCTACGAATCAGCCATCGCCATCAGCTTAAGCTTTTAGCTAAGTGTCCGCAGTATGAAGCACGATTCAAGATGCCTACATTGTGGGAGAATGGGAGATGCGATCACTGTCGGTTGCCGTTTGGGGGGATGGCAGAGTATCAGAAAGCTATTTGAGCGAAATGTTTTTCTTGATAAAGTTCGTGTTCAGCAGCTACCAGTAACTTTCGCGATGCACTAGAAGCTTTCGTTAGTCCGCTGCAACACAGTTGTTAAACTGCTTTGCCGAAAAAAGTCCTCTACAGACACTAAGTAATGTCACAGGATAACACGCTCAATTCACCTAACTTTGCTTTCCTAAAGGTTCACGAACCACTGTTAGTAAGCTTAGGGACGCTGGCAGAGCAATACTTTGCCACTGACCCAGTAACCTGTTTGATGAAACTGCGTCAGTTTGGGGAAGTCTTGGCGCAGTTGGTCGCCGCGAATGCTGGTCTTTACAAAAGTGACACCGATGAATCCCAAATTGAGTTACTTAATCGCTTACGGGATGAGGGCTTTCTTCCTGGTCGGATTAACCAATTCTTCCACGAGTTACGCCGCGCGGGAAATGATGCCAACCACGCCCTATCGGGCGACCATCGCGCAGCATTAAGTAACTTAAAGTTGGCCAGGGAACTGGGTATCTGGTTTCACAAGAGTTTTGGTAGAGATACGAACTTTAAAGCTGGGGCGTTTATTCCACCACCTGACCCGGTGAGGGAAACCGAGGCACTCAAGCAGGAGTTAGAACGGCTGCGGCAGGAAGCCAACGAAAGCCGAACGGCTGTGGAAATGGCGTTAGTGAAAGTAGCGGAGGAGGCGCAACTGAGGCAGTTAGCCGAACAGTTGTTGCAACACGCTGAAGCAGAAGCAAAAGAAGCCTTGAACCATCTGACTCAACTGCAAGCGAGTGCTGTTAGTCAGCCCCCTGAAGTTCTACAACAAACCATTAGCCAAGCACAGCAGGCGGAGAAGGAAGTTGTTCTGGATGAGCAAGAAACACGTCGTTTAATTGATGCTCAGTTGAGGGCAGGGGGTTGGGAGGTAGACTCAGAGGAACTTACCTATGCTAGTGGCACCCGTCCTCAAAAGGGGAGAAACTTAGCGATCTCAGAATATCCTACAGCACACGGAGGCGCTGATTATGCGTTGTTTGTGGGATTGCAAGTTGTGGCAGTCGTGGAAGCCAAGCGCAGGAGTACAGACGTTTCCGGTGCCATTGACCAGGCGAAGCGCTACAGTCGGGGCTATCAAATCAAGGGGAACGAAACCCTACCAGATGGCAGTCCTTGGGGTGAGTTTAAAGTGCCCTTTGTCTTTGCAACTAATGGCAGGGAGTTTTTAGAGCAACTGCGGACAAAAAGCGGTATTTGGTTTTGTGACTTACGCCGTCCCGAAAACTTGCGCCGTCCTTTACAAAGTTGGTATTCTCCCCAAGGATTACTCGATTTACTCGAACAAAATATTGAGGAAGCGCATCAGAAGCTAGCTCAAGAAGAATTTAACTACAACTTCACGCTGAGGGAGTATCAGAAAAAGGCAATTCAGAAGGTTGAGGCAGGACTTGCCTCTGATAAACGGCAACTTTTGGTGGCGATGGCAACAGGGACGGGAAAAACCAAAACCTGCATTGCCTTGGTTTATCGGTTGTTAAAAACTAAGCGCTTTCGTCGGGTGCTGTTTTTGGTAGACCGCACAGCGTTGGGAGAACAAGCGGCGAATGCGTTTAAAGATACTCGGATGGAGAGTCTTCAGACATTTTCCGATATTTTTGAGATTAAAGAATTGGGAGAGCGGGACATTGACAGCGATACTAAAGTTCATATCGCTACTGTCCAAAGCTTTGTTAAACGCTTGCTTTACCCTTCGGATGAAACGACTATCCTAACCGTTGACCAGTATGACTGCATTGTGGTGGATGAGTGTCATCGCGGGTATTTGCTTGACCAAGAGTTGAGCGAAACAGAATTAACGTTTCGGGACTTCAACGACTACATATCGAAGTATCGGCGGGTGCTGGATTACTTCGATGCGGTGAAGATTGGTCTGACGGCAACTCCAGCACTACACACGACGCACATCTTTGGAGAACCTGTTTACACTTACAGCTATCGGGAAGCGGTGATTGATGGCTGGTTGATTGACCACGAACCGCCCTATCGGATTAAGACGGCGCTTTCTGAAGATGGTATTGTCTGGAATCCAGGCGACCAAATGGAGTTTTTTGACCCCAAAACAGGGCAGCTAGATTTGGTTCACGCCCCGGATACTGTCCGCATTGATGTTGAGCAGTTTAATAAGCGGGTGGTAACGCAAGAGTTTAATCGGGTGGTTTGTGAGTATTTGGCGAAAAATATTGACCCTGCGTTACCGGGAAAAACTCTGATTTTCTGCGTCAATACCAATCATGCCGATATTGTGGTTGATCAATTGAAAATTGCTTTGGAAAACGAGTATGGTAGCGTCGAAGATGACTCGGTGCTGAAGATTACCGGGAATGCCGATAAGCCGTTGCAGTTGATTCGCCGCTTTAAAAATGAGGTCAATCCCAAAATTGCGGTGACAGTAGATTTGTTGACGACGGGGATTGATGTCCCAGAAATATGTAATGTGGTGTTTATGCGGCGGGTGAATTCCCGGATACTTTACGAACAGATGTTGGGGCGAGCAACTCGACTGTGTGACGAGATTGGTAAAGAGGTGTTTCGGGTGTTTGATGCGGTAGATATCTATACCGCCATCTCAAAGGTGTCCGAAATGAAGCCTGTGGTCAATAAGCCCGATTTTTCGTTTAGCCAGTTGATTGATGAGTTAGGGACGGTACAAGATTCGGCGGCAGTTGAGAGTATTATTGATGAGCTGTTGGCGAAGTTACAGCGCAAAAAGCGATTGCTCTCCGATGACAGCAAAGAGGCGATTGAAATGCTGGCGGGAATGCCAGTTGAGGACATGGTAAGCCATCTGCGCGAATCTAGCCCCAGTGAGGCGGCGCAGTGGTTGCGGGATAGAAAAGAAATTGCCCAAATGTTAGACCGACGGGATGGCGGGATGCAAGCAGTTCTCATTTCCCGCCATCAGGATGTGTTGAGGAGTGTGGAACGAGGCTATGGGGATGCCGAACGACCGCAAGACTATTTGGATGGCTTTAGAGCCTTTTTGCGGGAGAATTTGAATAATATTCCGGCGCTGTTGGTGGTGACTCAGCGTCCGCGTGACTTGACCAGGGCGCAACTCAAGGAACTGCGTCTGTTGTTGGATGGGTTGGGGTTCTCAGAAACTAACCTGCAAGTGGCGTGGCGGGAGATGACAAATGAGGATATTGCTGCTTCGATTATCGGGTTTGTCCGGCAAGCGGCGTTGGGAGATGCGTTGGTGCCTTATACTGAACGGGTAGAGCGGGCGATAAAGAAAATCCTAGCGAGTCGCGCTTGGACGGCACCCCAGCGCAAGTGGTTGGAGCGGATTGGTCAGCAGTTGAAGACAGAGGTTATTGTAGACCGAGAGGCTTTTGACCGGGGAGCGTTTAAGGCGCAGGGTGGGGGATTTGAGCGGCTGAATCGAACGTTTGATGGAAAACTAGAAGAGATTCTAGTGGATATTAACGAAGAGCTTTGGCAGAAAACAAGTTAAAAAATAAAAATCCATGAATAATATTTTATGACAATAAAAAATCTTTATGACCGAATTTTTAGCTTGTCAGTTTTAGATTTTGAGGGCTGGAACGAAACTGATGTTAGAGAAGATTTTATCAAGCCTCTATTAAACTTATTGGGATATCGAAAAAATACTGACTACGATATTAACCGCGAAGGAAAACATCAATTACATAAACCCTTCCTTATGGTGGGTCGTAAAAGAATTGATATAGATTATGAACTGTTAGTTCGTAAGAAGCAGTTTTGGATAATTGAAGCCAAACCAGCTTTTCCTAGAGAAATCCAAGAACAAGATATTTTTCAAGCACATTTATATGCTTTACATCCAGAAGTTAATGCTCGTTATTTTGCTGTTATCAATGGATGGAATATTGTAGTTTATGATTCAAGAAATATAGATGAAACTTATCAGTCAATTTTAAAAATAAGAGTTGATGACTTACCACAAAAATTTTCAGAATTAAATAATATTTTGGGATCAAAAAATATTATCCCAATGCTAAAGCAGCGTGTATTTGACGATATCAAAGATATTTTATCTGTTGAAGTAATGGAAGAACGACTGCAAGAGTTCTCTCTAGGAGTAGACTCTATTTTAGAATCTGTTCGTCCAGTAGTACGAGAAAATCAAAAAAACACTTATCTCAGAAAAAAAATTGAATCTGAGCAAAAGTTTAAGAAAATTTACCTTAGTAGTAGTTTTGAAGAATTGATAAAGCTGGGTTTTAGCTTTCCAAACACTCTTGAGCAGTTTAACCTTATCTATGAAGCATTTAATTCAAAGTTTGAAATATTAAATAATGTTGAAAAATCTAAAATTGTTACGACCATTCTTCAAGTTTTGAGAGGACGCCCTTCAAGCTGCCATCGTCGGAATTTAATTGCTTTACTTGTCCGGCTTTCCCCAAATAATGAAATGCTGTCTGATTCTTTATCTTTCAGTTCTATTGCTGATGAGATAAAACGAGCTATAAAAGACTGCTTAACCCACTTTGAGAATCAATCATGGTTAAGAGAGCTTTGGCAATTAGAAGGAAATCTTTATAGAGTATATTATAAATTAACATTTTTCTCAAATGATTTTTTTGAGACATTTTTTCATAATATTGTTAAGGTAAAGAAGGAAATATTAGAGGATGAAGAATTAGTTTTTCAAGCTCCTGATGCCCCACGAGAAAGAGTTAGTTTTATCGAGCAAATTGTAAAAATGATATATTATCAATGTATAGGGAGAAATGAGCAATTACTCTTGCAATTAAACTGTGAATTAAATGAATTTGAATCTAGATTAAATCTAGGTTTTCAAGAAGAAATAAATAAAGTGCATCCTGAAGATAGAATTTTATTGAATTATCATAAATACAATAAGCCATTTGACTTCTTGAATTCAGGATTATTTCAATTTTTGTACGAAGACTATAAAATAGTATACTCTTTATTAGACGATGAAAGTTTGGAATTGATTCTAAAACTAATTCAAAAAAAGTTAGAGCAGTACACATCTAATTGGGTAGACGTATTTCTGGTTAAATACTTATTTAACCGAAATCGATATGAAATATTAACAAATATCTCTAGAAATCAAGAGATAGTAGATTTACCTAATCTATTGAAACAACTATCCGACTATGGTCAAATATTTACATACGTTGAACTTTCACCTGACGACAATATAAGTTTGATTAGAGTGTCAATCAGAGAAAGGTATAATCCTTCTGGAGAATGGACACTTGAAGGACAATTAGATATTAAAGATAAATTAATAAAAATTACAGCATTAAATAAGAAAAATAAGTATATAAGCAATCCTATAAAACCTATTGCATTTCCAACTTCTGATAAAGACCAAAATGAACGCAACGACTGATATTGTCCAAAAACTCTGGAGCTTGTGCCACGTCCTGCGGGATGACGGCATTACTTACCTGCAATACGTCACCGAACTGACTTACCTGCTGTTTCTCAAGATGGCGCAGGAGACGGGGGTGGAAGACCAATTGCCCCAAGGGTTACGCTGGGCAGATTTAACGGCGAAAGAGGGGATAGAACAATTGACATTCTACCGCTCTCTGCTGCTGGAATTGGGATCAAAAGCTTCATCGCTACGGGTGCAGGCAATTTTTGCCAACGCTCAAACGGCGCTGAAACAACCGCGCATTTTAAGTAAGCTGGTCGAAAGTATTGATAAGTTGGACTGGTACTCTGCCAAGGAAGAAGGGTTAGGCGACCTCTATGAGGGGCTATTAGAGAAGAATGCCAGTGAGAAGAAGTCTGGGGCAGGGCAGTATTTTACACCGCGTCCGCTGATTGACTGTATGGTGTCCTTGATTAAACCGCAAGCGGGTGAATTGGTACAAGACCCAGCAGCGGGAACGGGAGGGTTTTTGATTGCGGCTGACCGCTATGTTAAACGACGCACGGATGACTTGTTTACCCTCTCGGAAGCTGAACAGGTTTTTCAACGGCAGCAGGCGTTTTATGGGATGGAGTTGGTGCAGGATGCCCACCGCTTGTTGTTGATGAATATGATGCTGCATGGGATTGAGGGGGAGGTGACGTTGGGGGATACCCTTTCACCGGATGGGCAGCGATTAGTGAAAGCTAAGGTGATTTTGACGAATCCGCCTTTTGGCACGAAGAAAGGGGGTGGGAGTCCGACGCGGGATGATTTTACTTATCCCACTTCTAACAAGCAATTGGTATTTTTGCAGCACGTTTATCGCAGTCTGCTACCGGAAGGACGGGCGGCGGTGGTGTTGCCGGATAATGTGTTGTTTGAGGATGGGCAGGGGCGCAATGTCCGTGCTGACTTAATGGATAAGTGCAACTTGCATACGATTTTGCGGCTACCTACGGGGATTTTCTACGCCCAAGGGGTCAAGACGAATGTGCTGTTTTTCCAAAGGGGAACGACGGAGAAGGGCAATACTAAGGAAGTGTGGGTGTATGACCTGCGGACGAATATGCCCAGTTTTGGGAAGCGGATACCCATGATGCGATCGCATTTTAATGAGTTTGAGTTGGCGTATGGGGATGACCCGAATGGGAAGACTGGGCGTGTTGACGAAGGAGAAACGGGGCGATGGCGCTGTTTTAGCCGTGAGGAGATTGCCAAGCGGGGGAATAATCTCGATATTTCTTGGTTAAGGGATGAGAGTTTGCAATCGGGGGATGGGTTGCTGGAACCGGAGGTGATCGCGGCTGAGATTATGCTAAGGTTGCAGGCAGCGATGGAGGAGATGGAAGCGCTGTCGGAATTGTTAGAAGGTGAAGAAATAGCGTGACCGTGGATAGAGATAATTTGCTAGAACTTCCTACAGGCTGGGTATGGGCAGAGACAGGTGACATCTGTGAAGGTATTGTGCCAGGAAGAACAAAACCTAAAAATTTTGATGGAACGATTCCTTGGATTACTCTTCCAGATGTTACAGGGCTATATATTTCAAAATCCAAAAGTCATCTCGCAGTTACAAGAGAAGATGCAGAAGAAGTAGGCATGAGAGTCATGCCTAAAGGAACTGTATTAATGTCCTGTGTTGGACAATTTGGAATAATTTGTATAGCGGAAGATGATTTAGTCCCCAATCAGCAATTTCATGGTTTCCTGTGCTTGGATGAAATTTTCCCTGAGTACATAGCCTACTCACTGATGACACAGGTAGACCAGATGAAGCAGTTGTCATCAGCTACGACAATAGCTTATATCAACAAAACTAAATGTAATAGTATTCAGATTCCTCTAGCCCCCCTTAAGGAACAACGTCGCATAGTTGCCAAGATTGAGGCGTTGAAGGCTCGGAGCCAGCGGGTGAAGGAGGAACTTGAGGCGATTCCCGCCCTCTTAGACCAGTTCCGTCAATCAGTCCTCGCCGCCGCTTTCCGTGGCGACCTGACCGCTGATTGGCGACAGAAAAACCCTGATATTGAACCTGTAACTAGAGTAGTAGAAAGTTTACGAGAGAAAAGATTTAGTCAAGCTAGGACTCCCGCACAACTACAAAAGCTCAATGAAATCTATTCATCTCAAGAAGAGGAAGATTCAAACTTACTTCCTGAATCTTGGAGATATATTGCATTAGAGAAGTTATGCGATTCGTTTCAGTACGGCACATCAGCCAAATCACTAGCATCTGGGAAAGTTCCTGTTTTAAGGATGGGAAACATCCAAAATGGAGAAATTGACGGGAGTGACCTTGTTTACACTTCTGATGAGGACGAAATAGAAAAATATAAGCTAAAAATTGGGGATGTGTTGTTCAATAGAACAAATAGCCCAGAACTTGTTGGTAAAACTGGCATCTATCGTGGAGAACATCAGGCTATCTTTGCTGGGTACCTTATTAAGATAAATAACACCCAAGAACTTGACTCAGAGTATTTGAATTACTGCCTGAACACAGGGTATGCAAAAGAATATTGCTGGAGAGTTAAGACTGATGGAGTCAGCCAATCTAATATCAATGCTCAGAAGCTGGGTAAGTTTGAACTTCCTTTTTGCTCCCTAGAAGAACAACGAGAAGTTGTCCGCCGCATCAACTCCTTGTTTCTTGTTGCTAATCGGCTTAAACAAAACTACAAAGAAGCCAAAGCCTACTTAGACCAGCTTGATCGCTCCATCCTCGCCAAAGCCTTCCGAGGCGAACTGGTTCCCCAAGACCCCAACGACGAACCCGCCTCCGTCCTCTTAGAACGCATCCGCGCCGAACGGGAGAAGTTGGATACAAAGAAAAAGGCAAAAGGTAAAACTGAAAAGAAAAGCCGCAAGGCAAAACCTGAACCCGCAGAACCGAAACAATTGAGTTTACCGGGATTCGAGTAACCCTGTAGCTCGCGTCAAAGCCGCCATCACTCAGAACAATTACTGCGTCAGAACCTAATGCTATTCAAAACGTTGAGAAAAGGGGTATTGGCTCAGGTCATCGTGGGGGCAGTTGCGATGGTATTTGCGATCGCCCTACAACCCTGCTCAGTCTCAGCGTATTGACTCCCCACCTGAAAGCAAGAAAACCCAAAACGCGATCGCTTAGAGCAGTCAAGATGTCACTTTGGCGAACTTTACCGGACATGGCTTCAGGAGTCTGATGAATCCTTAACCAAACTCCTCTGTTGCCCGAAGCTGGTCAAATTCTGTTGTAAACGTTGATGAATGCGATTGCTCACCAGCCAGCACTTATCTCATCATCACTCAACCGCGTTAGGCAAACTCTCAAACCACCACACACTTGGTACGGACATGATCGAGCGCTCTCCGCTAGCCGATCGCCGATCGCCCTTAACCTCCCATTTTTCGGAAATCTTAGCGGTGTGAGCCACCGATTGCCCATTCCCTTCTACTTTGTGTTTTTTGTAGTGGTCGAGTAGCGTTCCTTCCCTTATAATCACAAGCGATCACTCGAACTTCATATTAAACATCACCGTGTCCAAACGGAGAAATTGTACGAATCAGCAAGCAGAGCAACAGCGAAGGTTAGTAAAATGGATGAACTCGTCAAAAAAATAGCTGCTTTGGGTTTACCAGGTATCATCCTGGTAGTGACAATGGCTGCGACAGGTCTTACAGGAGCGGCTGCAATCACAGCAGCTCTAGCATTTCTAGGTGGCCCGGCTGGAATGCTCGGAGGCATTGCCGTACTAGGTTTGACGGGATTGATTGCAGATGCTCTGACAAAAGTAGGGTTAGAGGACTTGCTAACAGCAATTTATTGCCAAAGGCGCTTATCTGAGCCACACGGGAAACTTTTAGATGAGATTGAGCAATTATCCCTGTTTGATGGCGATATCAAAGAAAGGCTCAAGCAAACTGTGACAGATGGATGTGGCTGTTCAGCAGCCAGCGCTGCAAACATTTCAGATGTTACTCTTGAGGCTCGCGCCATTTTAGAAGCTGTCCCAGGAATGACACCAGCACACCACAGGGATTTTAACAGCTCCAATCCGATTATCAGACTTAGGGATGGAACAGCCGTTAGGGCTTGGAAAAACCCCCTCGGCGTTGACCACATTTTTTTAGCAGATCCCGATGGCAAAATGATTTACGGTGGCTTCGTAGGCTGGATTCACAGCGAGGGCTTGAATCAAGCTATGAAGCAGATGAGAAGCAACTTGACTTGACATATCACTCGGACAAGAATGGCGCTCGCCTTTGGCTGTCAGGAAACTGAAGAAAAATCAACCTAAATCAAGGAAATCAGAATAATTCAAGAAAAGGCAAAATAAGTCAAGAAAAATCAACCTAAACCAAACTAAAGCATCGATCGCATCAAGCCAATCGCCCCGTATCGATCGCCCCGATGCCTTGCGTATCTGACACGGCTGGCACGGCTCCCAAAATGCAAAATCTAGCGCGTTGTGGCGGCTGGTGGGGTGATTGGATGGTTGGCACGGTCGGCTACGGCTGCCACGGCTCGCAGGTCTAACGCTGTTGCCACGGTCGGAGTGTTGGTCGGAGTGTTGGCAAGGTTAGAGCGGTTGCGGGTCTAGCTTTTTTACGTTAAACCTTCAGATAGGGTTCTTGGTTAGGTGAGGTATATCATTCTTATGTTCAAAAATCTTGGGATTCGTCTAATCTTCACTGCCGGAGTTTTCTTTCCTTCTTTTTCTGGTGGGAGCGTCGCTACTCCGTTGCTCCAAGTTCAAAATCCCAACGCATATCCAGAGGCTGACAAAAATGGAGACTACCGCATTGTCAACGGAAATAGTGGAGTCATGCCTTGGGTGTGGGAAGCCGTAGATCCAGAAGGTTTGAATGTTCGTTGTCAAGATAGGACTGGTCCGAGTAACCGACTGGATAAACTTGAGTTACCAGTTGATAGGATTATGCCACCTGGAGAAAGATTTGATACTGTTGGAATTTTTCCTGACCGGCGGGGAAAACCTTGGCTATGGGTCGGTACTTCATTCAGTCGATTTCGCTGCTGGGTCAGAGCTAATACAAATTACGTCCGACCGATTCAAAGAATTAATCGCAACCTATAGCCTTTCTTGCTATAGTGAGGTATTTTGAATTCCTTTATTGGTAAGGTTTCCGATTCAAAGAACTACCTCATGTGACTAATAACCGCTATAAATAGTTGATATTTTTAAGAAGCTGGCACTTACAGAAAACCGTCACAGTCACAGGGTAGCGGGTTTAAAGGTTTTAAAGGGTTTAGATCAATTGCGTGATTGTTGGATAGAGCGAGAAACATTTCCAATTGCTTCAACAGCGTTTTTGTTTCCTAAATTAAACGCTAAGGCCCGCTTGAAATTGACTAATGCAGTTTGGTATTCTTGCTTTTTCACTGCCGTGTATCCTAAACTCATGCAGGTTTGGAAAGTTGGGCAATTACCTCGTATTTCCATCACGTAAGGTTCGATAATGTTAATTTGGGTAAATGCTTTTATATCTTTCGGTTTGAGGAGTAAAGCTTGTTGAAAATAGCTGAGAGCCTGAGCAGCATTTGAATTAAGCTGTTTTTCTCCCCGATTAATACAGTCGTTATACGTTAAGCAAATGCCTTCTGACCCATAACCAGACGAACCAGACCCGGAACCGGATGAACCAGACCCGGAACCAGGGGAACCAGACCCGGAACCAGGGGAACCAGACCCTGAACCCGAATTGTGACAATGGTATCCACTGCTACTGTTATGACATCCTTGGGCATTAGTGCCACCTGAGTGTCCCCAGCTATTTTCTGTGAGTGAGACAGTAAATAAAGCTAAAAAACTTACAGTTAGGGCTTTAGATACTTTGCGATTGATTTTCATGGGATTTTATTTAGGTTGGGTATTGCAGTCAAATAAGCCGTAGATGCAGCGGAATCAAGAGGGAGTTGCGATCGCGTTACAGGTGACACGGTGGTTTGTCTTCGGAAATAACTGTTGGAGCGTTCCAGTTTTATGTTTTTTGATGTCCGACCATAAAAACTCATAAGTTGCTGAAACTATACCAATTGTGCCTCGCCAACGATCGCGTAAGAAATTTAAGTTAGTGGCTCTATCCCTTCTAGCCGTAAGAAATATACTCCAGTGGACGCAACGGTGTAGCAAAATAAGGTTGAAACTAGCGATCGCCTCCCCACTTCTAAATCCGCAGAAATAGCCCTTTACCCGTCGCCGGTAATTTGTGCAGTCTAAAAAGGTGTACGTTCAAGCTGACCCCGACTCCGCCACCTCATCTACTTCATAAATCTGTTGGGGCCCTGGGGAGTTGTAAACACTAACTTTCGGTCCTGTCCTGAATTTTCGCTTAGGTAGACCATCGGTACACCTCTAATCACAATTGCTAGGGAACGCTAAAAAACTCTCGGTTCCAGGTCTGATTGACTGGTGCGATCGTCTAGCCACAACAAGAAACTGATATCCGGCTAGCTTCACCTTGCTAGCCAGCCGTAGCCCAATATTTTCTTTGCTTAGACTCATCATTATCTCATACTCTACTGGGTTACTGCATTTGCCTGGGGTATTTCTTACTGCCGGAGGGCGGATGCGGCAAGGCAGCCCGCTCTTTCATGGGTGAAACTACGCGCGGAAAACTCAGGGTGGTAGCCTGCCAGCAAGAAATGATTGATTCGGTATAGAACGGTTAACCGAACTTGATTTTTTGTTCACAAGCGCTAAAGTTAAATTTTACGGTCGTGTTCGCAGTCTAGAATAAATTTGAGGAATTAATATGTCAGACTCGAAAGCCGAAGAGCTTAAATTACAACTCGAACAGGTCATCAAAAACAGTGATAGTGACAAGCTTTACAATGGAGGCAAAGCCGTTATCAATTTCTTACCAGGAGGGTCGCTGGCATCCTATATTTATGAAACTTATGTCAAGTCCCCCGCCAATCAGCGGTTGGACAATTTTTTACTGAATCTTGTTGAGGCTATCAAAGAAATAGAAGATAAAGTAAAGAGCTTTTCCGCAGACAGCCCGATTTTTCAGACAGCATTAATATCTGCCCTTAGCACCGCGATACACCACCACCAAGAACAAGAATTAGAAGCGCTGAGAAATACAGTTTTAAATGCGGGGCTACCCAATGCACCAGAGGCAGATATTCAGAGAATGTTTCTAAATTGGCTAGATGAATTTACAAGCTGGCATTTGATGTTGCTCAAGTATTTGCACGAAGGTACTTATAATGACCTGCAAGTTGTTCGAGATGACCTTGATGGCAAGCGCCCTTTTTACAATCAAGTTTTGCAGGATTTGAATGCGAAAGGTTTAATTAAATTGAAAGAAGTGTATGAAACCAAAGAAAAGAATGAGAAATACGCAAGGCAGTTTGGGAACCTTGCCATTCCATTACCTATACCTCAACCCAGAATCTTAGGTTATGAGCCTCCTTATCGAGATACAAACTTGATATCTTTCAAGAAAGTTGAAGATATTGACGTAATTGTTCGGGAAAATGAACTTTATTATCAGTACGGTAGCCAAGCCTTCAGAACCGATCGCGTTACGGATGTGGGTAAATTATTTTTGGATTTCATTAAGAACCCTCTTGAAAAAATAAGGTTGGATCGCTGCCAAATGTAATAATAGATAATATTGAGGATCATCTCCACCAGGGGAAACACGCGAAAAGCGGGAGGTTGCAAAATATTCTATTAAACATAAAATTATAAAAATATGGTTAACTCTCATAGATTATCTGTCCCGGAGTCAGAGGTATTCAAAGTTTTATCAATTGACGGAGGGGGAATTAAAGGACTGTATTCAGCCAGAGTTTTGGAACATTTTGAGGATCGATTTAACTGTCACATTTCTGATTATTTTGACATGATTTGCGGTACATCAACAGGAGGTTTGCTTGCTTTAGCCTTATCTTTAAACATTCCTGCTAGCCTGATGAGCAATTTATACTACAGGCGGGGCAAGCAAATTTTCCCGCAACAAAATACCTTTCTAAGTTCGCTTAAACAACTTTTCCTAAAAAGTAAGTATGATAACAGAGAATTGAAGAGAGCGCTGCAAGAAATATTTGGAGAGCGAACCATTTCAGATTCTCGCTGTTTGTTGTGTATCCCCGCTTTTTCCTTAACAGATGGCAGACCCTTTATTTTCAAATACGACCATGCTGAAGGCAATCTATGTAGGGACGGCAAAACAAAATACGTTGACATTGCCCTTGCAACAAGTGCAGCACCAGCTTACTTGCCGATCGTTGCTATCGACAGCTATGATGGCAAACAGTTTATTGATGGAGGTATCTATGCCAACAACCCAACCCTTGTAGGAGTAGTGGAAGCACTTAGGTACTTTGTTGGCACAGGCAAAAGATTTCAGAAACTGATGGTAATGTCTGTTGGTTCTCTAGAGCCTAATCCTGGTAGGCGCTTCCTTGCCAAACACAACCGCTCAGTTATCGATTGGAACAAAGACTTAATCTCTACCTTTTTTGAAGGACAGGCATATCTCACCAACTACTTTGTAGACACCCTGGCAAACTATTGTGATTCGCCCTTCGACTATGTGCGAATTCCTGGCACTCAACTCGCTCCGGTACAGGCACAAATTATCAATATGGATAATACGTCTAGTGAAGCGCTGAAATTAATGTCCCAGATGGGAACAGATCAAGCATTATTTTGGGGCAGGAAACCAGAAGTGACTCAGTTTTTTTCATCTCGCAAACAATACATTACCAAGTAATGTTATGGCTAATTGTAACAATTTATTTCGAGAATTCAACACTGTAATTGCCCTTGACTCAACCCGGAAAGGACAATTACGTAGATCCCGCAATGCGGTTAGAGAACGGATCAGACGGTACTTTTGGAAAAAGCAGAATGGCTTAGTGCCTAAGTTTCACGGGCAAGGGTCATTCATGATGAATACCATCATTTGTCCGATTGATGGTGAGTTTGATGTTGATGACGGTATCTACTTTAAAGTGAAAGTAGAACCACTTCAAAGTATTAACACTTTTCACAATTGGATTTGTGAAGCCATAGATGAGCATACAAAACAAGAACCTATTGACAAACAAACTTGTGTCAGGCTTGTTTACGCCAGACAATATCATCTTGATCTTCCCATTTACTACATTATAGAAGGTCAAACTCCATATTTGGCTCATAAGGGTAAGGGTTGGATTAAAAGCGACCCTAGGGAATTCATTAAATGGTTCAATAGCAAAGCCGATGAAGAAGGTCAATTAAAGCGAATTGTGCGTTATCTAAAAGCATGGAGTGATTATAAAAAAGGTGATTTACCAAGTGGGTTGATTTTTTCAATTTTAGCTGCAAACAATATTGTTTTTGATGAACTAGATGATCTAGCTTTTTACAAAACGCTAGTGGCTATAAAGAATCAATTGGAATTGAGTTTTACCTGTTACCGCCCGACAACTCCTGCCTATGAAAATCTACTAGAGGGTTATAGTAAGACTAAAAAGGATTACTTTTTGGGGCAGCTTGGCAGTTTTATTAAATCTGCTGAAAAAGCCTTGAGTGATGAGTTAAGCAAACAGGATGCTTGTAAAGCTTGGCAATCTCATTTTGGCAAGGATCGATTTCCCTTCGAGTCTGAAGAATTTATTGAAGATTATCATCAAGTTAATATTCGATATAAATTGAAGATTGATTGCCTAGTTTCTCAAAAAGGCTTTAGAACTCATTCCTTAATTCAGATGATTTTCAAGAAATTACCTTTGATCCGGAATAACACCTTAGAATTTTATGTCTTTGACTGCAATGTACCAAAACCATTTCAAGTCAAATGGAAAGTTCGTAATGTAGGCAAGGAAGCAGTAAGAAGAAATCAAACTCGCGGACAAATTCTCAATGATGGTGGAAATCATCGAAGAACTGAATCAAGTGATTTTCAGGGACCACATTTTGTAGAATGCTATATCATTAAAAATGATGTTTGTGTAGCACGGTCTAGGATTAACGTGCCGATTGCGAGTGGGTAGACTATAGCTGGCACTTCAAGCCATTAAATAGCGTATCAGTATGACAATTCCGTTGCCCACAGATCGTAAAAAGATGGCTGCTTAACTGCTAGCAGTATTTGCTAGGAAGCACCAGAACTTGGTGCAAGTTCATTTTGTAATACGGAGTTTCTATGAACTATAAGGAACAAAATCAAATAATAATTATTTCATATATTGTTAGCATTTCAGCAAGCTTTATAATGACGAAGTTTATTACTAACTTTTCTGGACTAGAGATTGTGATTAGCCATGTAAATGTCCCTACTATCCTTATTTCTGGACTCGAGGTTGTGATCAGGCATCTAAATGTCCCTACTATCCTTACGTTATGGTGGTTATTTTACTTTAAATACGGCTGGAGACTACCTGGTATCAACAAGTTGATAATATTTCGTGTAGATCTTAATGGTACTTGGTTTGGGAGCTACCAATCATTAGACAGCCAAAATCAAGAAGCCAAAGGAGAAATAGGTATTAGAATTAAACAAGACTTTTTGACTATTAGCTTAAAATCCTTTACCGAAAAATTTAATAATTACTCTTATAGTGAAGAGGTTAAGTATGATGAGAAAAGTGATACATACGGAGTAGTGTATGTTTATTCCCAAAAAGAAAACAACATCTTAGACACATCCCACAGAAACGGAACGAGTGAATTAACGTTCAAGAAGAGCGATGATGCGCTTTACCTTGAGGGAACATTTTGGACGGCTCATGGAACCAAAGGCGAACTTTCTGTTAGAAGGATTACAAAAAAACAGATAGATACGTTTAAGGAAACAAAAATCATATCTGAATCTAAATAGAGGTAAATAAATGCAGTATGTATATATAGATGGTGATGATATTGGTTTGAAAATTGAAAAAAGTTTTATGACAAATAACGAGGCTGAACTCAGAGTAGTTAATGTTGAGGTTAATAGAGCAGTATCTACTATCTCAAACCAGCTTAAAGATAGAGGTTTTGACATCATCTTTTGTGGAGCGGATGGAATAATATGTAAAAAGGATAAGATAGATATAAAAGCATTGCACTCATATATCAGCGATTTGAATTTTAGCATTAGATTCTCGGTCGGAATTGGGAACACATTGAGAGAAGCATTCTTGGCATTAAGATACGCAAAATCTAATGGCAAAAATGGTATAGCCATTTTTGAAGACGAGTTTAAATGGATAAAGAATGTGTAACATTAAAGCGTCATACAGTTAGATACTAACCTCGTGTGTGCCACCAATACCTAAGAGCAAGTTTTGGTGGCAATCGCTATTTTTGGGAAGTCTAAGAATTAAGTACAATGATATGGAGTTAAATCAAAAGTCTGGCAATCACCAATGGCGAGGGCGACTAATTAAAGCTGGAGGGGGTATTCTACTAATCTTCGCCACAGGTTTAAGTATTTTTACCTGGAAACTTTTTTCGCCACCTTCTGTTGACCTACAACCATTGCCCAAAACTTTAGTTTCTCTAGAATTACCCGAAGGACAACAGCTATTGAGCAAGAGCAAGAGCAAACAGGATTTTCAACCGCTTAGCACACTGAAACCCAAAAGCGTCTGGGAGGATACTTTAGCCACAACGTCCGGTTCAATGGGCGATCATCGCATAGCCGCTGCTTTGACAATTCGTCGTACTTGAGTTGTGGTCAAATGCCCCCCCTTACGGCTCTTAGAAACAGAGTCATCCCAGCCCGCATTACCTTTCAGTTTAATCAAATCCTGGGAGCAAAAGAGCAGTTAAAGAGTATTTCCCCATCTAGGACTTAGAAGTGCTAGGGCTGGGTCAGGATACGACTTTTTTATTCTTGCCCTCTAAAGCTTGTAGTATCGTTCTAAAAAGTGTCCGAAGTATTGATACATTGAAGGCGCATCCATGCGATCGTGAGCTGGATAAACACCAGTACCCTTCCACAAAAACTAGCGTATTCTGCTTGCCCTGGGGTGTCGGGTTCCATCCATGAGGGGGCGGGCAGTTAGTTTGCTAGCCACTATCTCACCAGCCCGCTACAAGATTTTGATGGTTGGAAAAAGTTCTTGAGTACCTTGATGCGGGCTAGGACGATCGCTTTTATCCCTCCACTTCCTTCAACCCATTTTCTAGCAACATCCTCACAATATCCACTTTCTTGCGCCCCGTCCTGGCTGCCAGCATCGACAGTTTACGGTGCAGAGTTTCGGACATATCCACGGTAAACCTGACCGTCGCTTCTTTATCCGGTGCTTGCAGTTTGCTCATCAGGCTAGGCTCCTTTGATTGAAGGGAAACTGGTTCTGGTGCAGATACTGCCGACTGCGGTGGTGTTGCGACTAGCAATGCAACTTCCGGTGGTGTTGCGGACAATGCAGCTTCCGGTGTTAGCGATGGTGTGGGCGTTGGTGCTGGCGATACAACTTCTGGTGCTGGTGTTGGTGGTGATGCAGATTCCTGTGTACCGAAAACAAATTCTTCCATCGCGCTGCCAAGTGGTTTGCGTTTCTTGGTACTCATTTCAACACTCCCATGATTTCCTTAAACAGTCGGCTGTACTCTTTGCCAGAATCTTTGGCAGGTTGACCGCCCAAATCCCACACCGTAGCTGCTTGCCCCGAAGAATCGGCAATCACTTGTTTTTGGTGAATGACTGATTTGAGCACTTTGATAGTAGGTGTAAGTTTTCCCAACAACTCCATTGCTTCGGTTTTGAGCTTCGTTCCCTTCACCGCACGGCTGAGAAACA
The DNA here is from genome assembly GCF_015207285.1 of Tychonema sp. LEGE 07203. Taxonomy (GTDB): domain Bacteria; phylum Cyanobacteriota; class Cyanobacteriia; order Cyanobacteriales; family Microcoleaceae; genus Microcoleus. Next base: position 80,014 of record NZ_JADEXD010000001.1, read on the forward strand.
TCACCGCTTGGGGCGGGCCTTGCCTCACCGATTGCGCTTGTTTGATAAGTCTCACGGCATCGGCGGCTGATTGTACGTCGATACCGCTCGGCTGCACCGGCACCACCGCTAAGTCAGCTCTCATCAAGATTGCCCTGGTTGCTTCACTCAAACCAGCAGGGCCATCCACTACCAGATAGTCAACGGTAGCAGCTAAGTCAGTCAACTGGTCTAAGAGGTCATCCGGGCTTTGCAGTACCTGAGTGGGGATGCTCGGTTCCATTCTGCTGCACCACTGGGAACTAGAGCGCTGAGCATCGGCATCCACTATCAACACTTGCTTGCCCTGCTGCACGAGCCAATGGGCGTAATGTACGGCTGTCGTGCTTTTGGCACATCCGCCTTTCTGATTTACGAAAGCAACAATTGCTACCATAATTACTTACTGCATTATTTACTGCATTACTGAAATACTTAATACAGCAATATAGCACTTGTTTGGTCATCGGCTACAACAACAGGGTTGCATTGCTAAGGGAGGCGATCGCCTCCTTGTAGATAGCCGTGCTTTTAACGAACTTCTTCAACATGGCGTCTTCATATTTACTTACTGCATTCATTACTGCATTACTGAAATACTTGAGTAAATAAACTAGAGTAATTGGTAATGAGTGAGAAGCACCTGTGGCAGGACGTTGTAAGCTTGCAGAGTAGGAAAGTGCAGGAGTAGTGGCAATGAGGCAAGGTTATCGGAAGTGGACGATCGCTCTGGTTTTGTTAGGAATTCTTAGCGCCTGCAACTTGACTGAGCCATCGCCACCGTCTCGACTTCCTCAACTCGGTCGTGAAAAACCAAGGGTGCAGCAACCCAAACCAAGCACCAGAGAACCCATCAGCTCAGCCATCAACAACCGCAACTTACTCCTGGGAAATCCCAGCAATGCCGTTTCTAGCATTGCCAGCATCGACGACTATTTACTGGTGAAGCCCCAGTACGTGATGAGCTACAACAGCAAAACTAAGACCGCTAACTGGGTTTCGTGGCAACTGAATCGCTCTTGGATTGGAGCAGCCGATCGCCAAGACAACTTCCGCCCTGACGAAGCCCTGCCCAATGCTTGGTACAAAGTCCGCCCCAACGATTACATGGGAAGCGGCTATGACCGGGGACACATTGCACCCAGTGCCGATCGCACCCGTAATGAAGCGGACAACAGCGCTACTTTTTTGATGACCAACATGATGCCTCAAGTGCCAGAACTCAACCGAGGTTTGTGGAGTGATCTGGAAGATTACTGCCGAGATTTGGTGCAACAGGGCAAGGAACTTTACATCGTAGCGGGGCCCGTGGGAAGGAAAGGCAGCATCGGCAGAAAGGAGAAAATTGCGGTGCCGGCTAGAAATTGGAAAGTTATCGTTGTATTAGACCGACAAGGATTGGGGATGCAGGGAATTGACGCAAATACCAGGACGATCGCTGTGATGATGCCCAACGATGCCAGCGTCAAGGGCAAAGGATGGAAAAGCTTTCGAGTTTCTGTGGCAAGAGTTGAGCGGGAGACGGGGCTCAATTTCTTATCTAATGTGTCGCCACAGGTTCAGCAGGTGATTGAAAGCAAAGTGGACAGTCATTGACATACTCCCCAGCTATCAAGGCGAGGGGATTCTAAGGTCAAACAGCAATTGCAGGCGTAGCCTGTCTAACATCGCCTAACTTAACGGTTGATGCCCCAACCGCACAAATATTCTTAGCTGCGTTTTCATCGCGTCCATTAATGGACTGACAGGACGGACAACGCCACTCTCTGACCGATAGATCCAACTTGTCTAAAACATGACCACACTCTGAACAAGTTTTAGAACTTGGATACCAACGATCGATAAATACAACTTGCTTGCGTTTCTTTTTGGCAACCCATTCGAGAATTTGAAGGAATTCCCCAAATGCCAAGTCCGAAATCTTTCGCCCCCATAAACACTGCATCCCTTTGAGATTCAAGGTCTCAAAGCACAATACATCAAACTGATTCGTCAAATCATGTGCCAACTTCCAAAACCAATCAGAGCGGCGATTAACCACATCTTCATGTTTGCGGACAAGATTCAATCTCGCTCGTTCTCGATTCGCTGAACCTTTCTGTTTCTTGGAGTGCTGACTACTGGCTTTCTTTATGACATTGAGTGATTGTTTGAGGAATTGCGGTGATTCAATTTTGGAACCATCTGAACAGGTGAGAAACGTTTTCAAGCCAAAATCAAACCCAGCGATTCTACTCATCTCGAATTTGGTTTCTGGTTCAACAACGCCATCTACCACGATGACCATAAACAACTCTCCTAGCGGAGTGCACTTAATGGTTAAGGTCTTGACGGTTCCCTCAATTGGTCTAGAATTCCAATACTGATAGACACGATTCCCAATTTTGATCCGATTACCCGTCAAGAATTTGTAGCCCGCTTGTTTCAGAGTGAACGATTTGTATCGTCTGACTTTCTTGAAGTTGGGCGGTCTGACTCCTTTTTTGTGGTGCTTAAAGAACAGTTGGTATGCGCGTTCAATCCTCTGGCAGATATCCTGTACGGCTTGAGAGCCGACCGATTGCCAAAACGCTTTACGCTTTCTCAGCTTGGCAATATGAGCCTGAAGTTTCGCGCAGTTCAAATGCTTGCCCCACATCCGGTAGTACCGCTTGTGGAGGGCGATGCAATAATTCCATATCACTCCAGCGGCATTGATTATCCGCTTTAGGTGACGGTTTCGCTTGCTTTGATAGAGCTTGAACTTCAGTGTTTTCATGCTATTATTGTACAGCAGATAAGCGGGTAGTGTCATGAAAAAAAAGATTAGATTTTCGGATCGAGGAATACGAGTTTCAAATTCTTGAAGATTACTGCGAATTAGTCGGCAGAACTAAAACCGATGTACTTCGGGAACTCATTAGAGGCTTAAAGACAAAGAAAAAGCCGTCCTAGAAGGACGGGGCTTTAGACCGATCTTAATGGTAAAAAGGAATAGAACTTACTTTTTTGCTTGAGACTTTTAACCAACTGCATTAACATTTGCCATTAGCAATCCGTAAGAAAGGATGAATAGAAAAAACTTGATTAGCCAGTTAATCCTGAAATTATATTCTCGATCGAGGTAAGACCAGAGGGGAGGAAAAACAATTAGGAACATAAGAAAGGAAGCTATAATACCCATCTGGAATGGCTTGTTCTCTGTGTAAGAGAGGAATAATAAAATTCCTAGCATACCAAAACTGTAAAGAGAAGCAAGCCAACTAAATAATGTGCCGATCGTGCTCATATTACAACGTCTATTCCTGGCTCTAATGATGGTTCTTATGTAACGAGATGAGTGAACTAGCCAACGCTGACCTGTTTGTTGCAATCAAGTCTCGACCAACTTTGTAGACAGCCCCACAAATTCGCTACCGTCCGTCACTCCGACGATGTAGACATCAATCTCAATGCTGCCAACTCGGTAAACCTGCAACTGCGATAGATTCTGTTTGAGGATGCTCACCAAGTTCTGGAATCGCTTCACCGTTTCCTCTTCCTCTTCATCGTGCCAATCTTCTTCAGCAGTGGAGGTATCAAAGAACTCGTCCACACTTACTATTTCTACTGGAGCGTCGGGTGAATGTTCGGTAAGTTGCAGCAGCTTCGTCGGAGTGAGTTCTCCTTGTGCTGGCCAGTGAATGACTTCAAAGGGGGCATCGGTTTCGCTTCCGAAGAGTAAGCCCTCGGAAGCTTGTTTGAGTTGGGTGGCGATCGAGTCTGTCATGGTGACGGTTGTTTCTCAGCTTTACTGTGATTGTACAGTTGGTGTTGGCTGAAACTAAGGACTTTTTGGCAAATTCGGATCTTCGCGACAAGTTGACAGCGGTAATGATTCGCCCCCCCGAATTTCGCTAATTCTCGATCGAGCCTTATCTGTCACCACATCCATACAAGCGCAACCATACCCATAATAACCATTCGTTTTGACGTACTCTTTCTCATTCGTAGGAAGATTATCATCCATTCCTTTAGCTTCATATCCCCCTTGCTGCGAGATAATCCAACGACCATCTTTGTCTAGTAAATACCAATTGCGAGGCGTGGGATTATGCAACCATCCACACCTAGTTTCAACTGCTTTAGCAGGAAGGGCAACGATAAAAAGAGATGAAATAATAACGGATATTAACAAGTTTTTCTTCATAAATTTAAGTTTAGTCAGTTTTTACCCAACTATAGCAGCAAATTCATCAGCACTGATTAATGCAGGTGAAGCAACAGCCCAATCCCGCAATCCCTATTTGTTCGATTGCAAGAAAAGTTGGATTTCCCGGAACTGCTGCTTATGGACGGGGGATTAACGAAGGTAAGAGTAGAATAGCATCCTAATTTCCTCATACTTACTCAAGCATACTGCACGACTTCATCAGCTTGAGCCGATGCTACTGGAAAGTGAACCAGATTTTACAAAGGTGGCGTTGCAGGCGATCGCTCTGGAACTCCTAAAACACCTGAAACTGCCTAGGATGATGACGCTGGGTGAGTTTTGGTGTTTAGAGGCGATCGCTCAAGAATACAACCTCGTGATTTTCTTTGTATCTCCACCCATTCTGAGAAATCCTATGGGCGCATGACCAGTCGCATATTTGAGCATCACTCATGTGAGAGACAAGAAATGGTGTTTTAGGACAGCAACCTTTTCTGTTAGCTAGCTGTCCCCACTTCTCCAATAAACTGCTAGGCGACAACAATTGTTTGACCGTTGGTTAAACGGCTGAAATCATATTTTGTGCGACCAGCTATGAGTTCTTCAAACCCAGAGGTATTCATGATAATGCTATCCTTGGTGAAGTTCACCGCTGATCCCGATATTCCAACGGTATAACTTCCTGACGTTAACTCCAGTGCGTCTTTACCGTTTCCACCATCGAAATTACCGCTACCAAAACCCTTGAGATAGTCTTTATCATCTCCTAAAAACACGTTGCCAGTACCCTCAAAGCCTCCCTCGGCAATAAGAGAGTCTTTACCATTACCCGTATTAATAACACCGTCACTAAAACCACCCTCATTGTAAATGACACCACTGCTAGTGATTATGTCGTTACCATCCCCAGTATCAATGACATCGGAGTTGGTAAGGGCATAGTTAGGAAAAAATTTAGGGGGAGTGAGAGCAAGGGAATCGTTACCCTCTCCTAAAAACAACCCGCCAGAGTTGTAAAGTCCTCCATTTAAAATGATGGAGTCGTTACCACTACCAGTATCAATTGTACCGTCGTTGACGCTACTGTATAGCGGCAAATTGCCATTGTGCTCAGCAATGATGGAGTCGTTACCATTGCCAGTATTAATGCTGCCGGTGTTATAGAGAATGTAATAATTGCCAGTGGCAGTTATTATGTCGTTACCATCACCAGTATCAATGCTGCTGTTGAAAGAGTTAGTGATACCGCTGTCATCGCTGGTTGTACCACTGATTATGGGGTGCATCTCACTTTTGCAAATCTCTAAAAAAAGGCTAAAATAAAAAAGCCAGTAAAAACCTAAAAAAAGATGAGGTAAAAAAATGACACCCTCAGATCAACAGCAGCTAAAAGCATACTTAGAAGGGGCAGCAGAAATTATTTACAGAAATACAGACCCAACAGAGCTAAAAACTTTTGAAAGTATAGAAAAAGCCTTACGTCAAAAAATCTTAGAGGAAGTAGGCCCAGAACTAGGTAGCTTTTTTTTTCAAAAGCATCAGGAATTAAAACCGGAAAAACCCGAACAGTAAAATCTGTAGTCGGGTTGCTCAAAATTACCAACAATCAGGCGGAATATTTCGGGTTAAAATCTTCTACTCAACTCAGCCCCATGATGGAGAAGTGTGCTCTTTTAATCAGTGCCAATGAATCTTATCAAAGAGGAGAAAAAGATTTAGAAAAATTTACAGGTATTAAAGTTTCTCATAGTACCTTACAAAGATTGGTGAAACGACAAGATTTTGAATTGCCTACATCTAAACAGGGAGTGCAAGAAATTACATTAGATGGGGGAAAAGTCAGGCTACGCAATGAGGACAGGGGCAAGCCATGTTATTGGAAAGATTATAAAGCTCTGTGTTTAGATAATGTTTATTGTGGAGCTTTTTTTCAAAGCGAGCAAGATCTAATTGACTGGACTAATAGTCAAAAATTACTACATCCTATTTATTGCATAGGAGATGGTCATGCCGGGATTTGGAACCTATTTCAAGAAATTGGAGTTCCTGAACAAAGACAAGAGATTTTAGATTGGTATCATTTGAAAGAAAATCTTTACAAAGCAGGGGGGTCATTGAGACGATTAAAGCAAGCAGAAAGTCTATTATGGTGCGGTCAAGTTAATGAAGTTATCGATTTATTTAAAGACCTGAAAAAGAAAGCATTTAAAACATTTTGTAATTATTTGGAGACTCATCGCTGCCGAATAGTTAACTACCTATACTATCAAGAAGAATCCCTGAGTTCTCTAGGTTCTGGAACAGTTGAGTCAACGATTAAAAGAATTGGACTCAGGGTGAAACTATCGGGAGCGCAGTGGAATATTGAGAGTGTTTCCTCTATTCTTTCTCTTCGGTGTGCTTATCTTAATGGTCAACTCTCCAGTTGATGTATTTGCAAAACTGAGATGCACCCTGATTATGTCATTGCCACCGCCGGTCTTTATAGACCCAGAGTTGGCAATGCCACCGGAGTCGGTACCAATGCCAGTTATTATGTCGTTGTCATCTCCAGTATCAATAGTGCCGGATCGATTCAAAATGCCCAAAGTTTGGCTAGTACCCGTAATTACGTCCTTGCCATTTCCAGTATTGATGGTGCCGAGGTAGTTCGAGAGCCCGATACCATAATCACTGGTGCCAGTGATTGTATCGTTATCATCTGAAGTATTAAGCGTGCCGATGTTATAGAAGCCGCTGATACCAAGTCCCTCACTGTCAAGGCTAGTGCTAGTTCCCGTGATGATGTCCTTGCCAGCAAGAGTATTGGCGATGCCAGTATTGACTATTTCGTCCACTCCCGACGCTGGGACAACATCAGCCTGCTCAGTAAACGTTAGATTGGAAAGTTCGATCGCCATTGGAAGACCTCGCTATTAAGAAACAAATGAAAGAAGGTTAAATGTTATACCTTATATTTGTATCCCAAGCCACAATATTCTATTCTGTAGCGTTTTATTTCTTAACATAGTTCAAAGCTATTTTGATGAGACAGCTTGCTCTTAAAGGTTGTATTACTTAAAAGATTTCAATAATTGACGGCTATTATTCTAACAGTAAACGGTTTCAACACTAGAACCAAAAATGACATATTCAACTAGAAACAAGAGTCTTGAATCTGAAGTAATGCTTTATCACGCTTCGGTTTAGCGAGGTTTGTACAAATTTCCCGCCCAAAAAGCTCCAATTCTTTCAGGAGATTCAAGAAAAACGTTATTAGTAAAGAATCCAGGGCGTAAGGATTCAGGTCTGAAAGAAGGGAATGAGGTCAGGCATAGGAAAGTAGTCACAAGAATGGGCAGAAATAGCCTCACGGAAAAAAGCCATTACTGAACGAGCTTGAAAACGACAGGTTTGAATCACACTCAGCAGATTAGCCGTTTCCTCAAATCGTTTCATCGAACGAGAGCCGCCAGAAACTTTCCGTTTCGTTACAGCTAGCCGTAGAGAACGTTCTGCTAAATTATTATCTGGAGGAACCGAGGGGTCATTGAGAAAATACCACCATTGTTCTGCCTTATCCCGTAAGGATTTTAGTAACAGACCTGCTACATAACCAACTTTGCCCAACCAAGTGGTCAAAGCTTGATTCAATCGTATTGTGAAATCCTGAGCCCAGAAGTCGTAGGTGAGTCGAGCCTTCGTCTTTTGCCAGGACTCATGGGCGATAAAAGCTTCATCTATTAATGACAGAAATACGCTTAGCGACTGCTGCATTATTGTTGCCAGGAAGTTCCAGCACTTTCTTGAAATGCCGCCGTAAATGGGCCAGACACTTCTGTTGGGCTGCGATGTTCCCGCCATTATAAACGCTGAAATCATCTGAACTTAAGACTCCAGCAAATTCTGTGCCCAGCATGGTTTCCAATTCCACCCGCCCCCTGGTATCTGCGGCATGAAATAAACAGAATCCTTCTCCACTAGCCGTCCATAGCCATTCTTTAACACCCATCACACACCACGGCGTTTCATCTACATGAACGTTTGATTGTAGAGGTGCCCATTCCCACAGTGCTTCGAGAGCTGGCTTGACTGCTGCTGCTACTCGTTGATTGGTTTTTTGGAGTGTTCCCACTCCCACTTCTATCCTGCCGAGCTCCCACAACAACGAGCGTCAGCTTGGAGTAGGAAAGATGCCCATAATTGCCAAGCCAGACTAAGAGTGCTTGGAGATTAACGCTCAAGTCAAGTCAAGGAACTATTCAAGCGGGGTGGTTCTCCTGTGACTACTGCACCACATTCGAGGCATTTACACGATTGTGTCTGATATTCAACGACCTCGATTGGTTTTGCTACTAGACTTGCTACTTGCTGAGAGTGGATGTTAATTACTTCACTTAATTCTTTACTGCCACAATTGAGACAGATGTCGGGTGAGCTAATTTCAGTTCTGTCTACTCGTCCAAACCCTTTGCGGGTTTTCCCCTGATGACCCGGTTGTCCGCCTGGTTTCTTTTTTGGGTCTGCTTCTGGTTTGACTGTTGGTTTCTCTGGTTTTTGGAGTAGATCCGTTGATGGGGGTTTGGATGAAGTCTGACTGGTGGTTCGACTTTTGCCCGTAGCAATCGCTAGTTTTTCTTGCAATTGTGCAATGATTTTTTGCAGCCCCAGTACCATTTCTACCAGTTCAGCTTGGCTCAACTGCTCGATTTCGGTTTTTTTCTGCTCTCTCGTGGGTGCGGGCTTTTTCATTCGTTTATTTTACCAGATGCCGCCACTGAAGTTTTTTTTGACCTGAATCCTTACTCCCAGCCTTTGTGCAACTGCTTAATAGCTTGCTGAAGGACTTGGGAAGGAACCTCACCCAGTCTAGGGAATTCCTTCTTGGCTCGTGGCAAGTTATTAAGTTGTTGAATTTCGCCAGGAAACTTTACTTCGGCAGGGAGGATGTATTCCTTTTCCAATGAGCATCTATCAACCAAACACTTACGACTATCGCACCAATCTTTTATCTCCCGAAGGGCGTAGTTATACGCTCCTCGGCAGAGTTCCATCCACTCAATAAGCTGCTGCTCTTGAGTAGTATTTGGATAGATTCGGTAGCGATGAGTAAGTGTCAGCATTCCCTTAGTATACTGAATTTACTGGCAAGTAGCGCAACATTAAATGTTAAGTTTAGGGACATCGAGGCCCGTAAACTTAACTGGGGAAGTCCCTGTATCCCAAGGCAGACCTGGGTACAGGTACGGCGTGGGTCTTATAGCTTCCCCAAACCCCCTCAAAAGATAAAATTGCACCCTCCAATAGGTCGCTTCTAAAAACCAAAAACCAAAAATAATAACGTATCCTAGCGGAACTAACGCATTTATTTTGTTGGCAAATACCCAACCAATCAGCGCTACCCAAATGGTAATTGCTGCTGTTTTTAATTGCATCAGGATTGTTGTGAAGTTAGCTATTTTTTTCTCTAGTTCCTCCGCTCCTTTTTGCAGCATTGCTAGCTGGAATTCAAATCGCTCCATGTTAAATTCGCGGATGGGGGATTGTTCCTATATGGTATAGCAATCCTAAATGATTTGTGTAATTCTTGTAGGGGCAAAACCCACGCCCGGTTGCCCCGCCAAGGCGGGGGTAGGCACGGGGAGTAGGGGTAGCACTACCCCTACATATTTTTACAACTGATTTAGGATTGCTATATCTAACTTTAAAATACCAAATTGCAGCCGTTTCACTTTCCGAACGGTTGCCCCCAATATTGCCAGCACTCCTTATTAAAAGGCGATCGCCACTTGTAGATAAGCTCCGATTCTAACTGGAGCCGCTGTTTTCGGTTAGCTGGCGCTCCGTACCAAAACGCAATAGCCACCGCCACATCCAGGGAATAACGTCGATGAAGTTCGATGTAATTGCCAATGTAGCTGTGACAATCGTGGCTCATCCATCTTTGTTTGGGAGTGCGCTCTGTTTCTCCCACATACAACAGCAATGGAAGCGCATTATCGATGACAAAATAGAGACAAGTGCGATCGCCCCAATCTGGTTTCTCACAGAATGAGAGATTGTGTAATTCCAGGGCAAAGGGGTCTATGCTATTGGGGTCACAGGGATTGGGAGCTACCTCGAATAGTGTTCCCTGTCGCGGTTGCGAGGCGGTTGCAGATTGTTGATGTTCAAAAATACGCTGTTTCCAGGACTCTAGCGCCTCTGAACTCATCGTTAGTTGAGGGGATTTCAGGGAGCTGGGTTTGGGTTGAAATTCAGGGAAAAGTTCGAGTTGCTGCACGGATTCAAAAGATTAGTTGACCGATCACTGTCTGTGATGAAAATGATAATTTAGGCAACTGCTACTACATTAATTTTTCCATCTCCACAGCAGCTAAACGAGCTTGGAGTACGAGTAAGTTCGCTGGGTCGATGCCAATGCTAAAAGTCATCGATTTTAGGGATAAGGCAATGTATCTACTCAACTGATTCTCAAGTTGGGTCGAACATACCACTAATTTTGGCTTTCCCGCACAAGAATTGTGGACTCTCAATCTAGCAAACCTTGCAGTGCATCCAGCTATCGCCGTCACTCCCTAAAAAACCAAGGGTTCTCGTGGTCAGGGGGTAAGTTATTACCCAACTGTCAAGCTCTGCCAGACTCTAACATTTTACCCGATAGATTGTCAGAGTTAGCCACACAACAACATTTTACCCGACTGTCAAGCTTTGTCTGACAACAACATTTTGCCTTATTATCGAAGTCTCGTTTTCAGTCTCAACGGAGCGCAAAAACCAGACACAGCCTCAAGTTGAGTGCTGGCATAACGGCTGCTATGCTACAAAATCGCTTCATAAATTTTAGCTGCCTGCCACTTTTCTCACACTTGCTCAACTTGATTTTTAATTCAATTCCGATGCCGGAACTTGACTATTAAATCAATTCGGATTTTGTTAAAAGGGCTAAAAAATAGTTAATTGTTGCGTCAGCTAAAGTCAGGCATTTGCAGTATAAAGTCAGGCGTTTGCAGGTATTTGCAGGGGCAGCACTTTACCTGTATTTACCGGGAAATATCCTGCAAACGCCTGACTTTTTCGGTCAAATTGCTGCTTTTTTGTGCTGTTCGTGGCTTTGCCTGTTGAGGCTGGTTAAGGCTGTTTAGTTTTGGTAGCAAGCAATGTTTTTGTGATCACAAACCGTGACTAATGTGTGCAGATAAAACTATCCACCCCCATCAATATTAAGCATACTGCTTACCCACAGTTCAACCCCTGTTGATATGGAATAAGGAACGACTCGCGAGTGGCTACTGAAGCCCAAATACATCAATAAGAGCGGTAAGGTATGGGACAGGGACGGCGAACTAATTTTTTGTGGGGATATATTAGCGATCGCTCTTTACGCCTAGAGATTGCTGCCTGTATTAATAAGGTGATGAATTATAACCGCCATTAATAGGTGGAAGTCGAGCGACTAGTGTAAACCGAGCGACTACTGTAAACCGAGTCAGGCGGTAAATTTTTATCCGACTTTCAAACTCGCTCGGACAACAACTGTTTAGCCGATTGCAAAGCGCGAGTCCGACAACAGCAATTTATGCAACTGCCAAGGCTGACATAACGGCGACTACGCTGCCAATTTTCTCATACTCCTTAAATTTGATTTTTTATTCAATTCCGATGCCACAACTTGACTATTAAATCAATCCAGTCTTTGTTAAAAACGCTAAAAAATTAGCTAATTGTTGCGTCAGCTAAAGTCAGGGATTTGCAGTATAAAGTCAGGCAAGTGCAGTATAAAGTCAGGCGTTTGCAGGGGGTGCACTTTACCTGTATTTACCTGAAAATATCCTGCAAACGCCTGACTTTTTCGGTCAAATTACTGCTTTTTTGTGTCGAGCGTACATTTGCTTGTTGAGGCAGGTTGTGGCTGTTCTTTCTCGGTAGCAAGCAATGGTTTTGTGATCACAAACCGTGACTTTTACGTGCAAACAAAAAATAATGCACCCTTATGAATGGGGCATCATAGGTGTCAAGGCGCTTGATTTTTACCCGATATCCAACTGTGCTGATTGCACGAACATTGCTCCTGCTGTTGTGGAGACCCTTGTGACCGCATCGGCGTCAATTGCCCCAACTGTCCCGATCGCACGCTTAGCGGAGCGATCCTCACTCGCTCTCTTGTAGACTAAATTTTATGCAAGATAGAAAGCTAGGAAAAAAAGTGAGGAACAGTCGTAGCAATAGCAATGTTGGGAGATATATTTATACCGATACCGGTAAAGGAAAGTTCCGGCTAAGTTTTCTGAAACTTATAGTGCGATCGCTCCTACCTACAACGGCTTCAAGCAGCCGGGGCAAGCGCTATATTCGCTACATGGCGATTGCCCTTCAACAAGCGCCGAGCGGTAAATTAAAGTCGCCACATCTTGATTATTCGCTATTCGCGAATGTAGAATAAAGGAAACAATGCGCGAACTCATCCGCTATGCTAAAACCCCAAGATATCCTTGCAATACTCAAAGTCCACAGTTGGGATTCAACGAACTGGACGTACAGTTCTCTCGCTCAAAGCTTGGGCATGAGCGCATCAGAGGTTCATGCTGCCCTTGAGCGTTCTGAAGCTGCCGGTCTGTATTATGGCTCCGAGCGGAAAATATTGAAGCAAGCGGTGTTGGAATTCTTGGTTCACGGGTTGCGCTATGTATTCTACGCCCAACCAGGCCCCCTCTCGCGGGGACTGCCAACTGCACATTCTGCTGAGCCATTGAAAAGCAAGCTGGTTGCCTCACCGTCTGAGGTTTACGTCTGGCCTGACCCTCAAGGTGTCGTGAGAGGGCAGGCAATCGCGCCTCTGTACCGCTCAGTCCCCCAAGCTGCCAGTAACGATCCAGAACTCTACGCCTTGCTCAGCTTGATTGACGCTATTCGAGTTGGTCGGGTGCGGGAGCAACGTTTGGCAGTCGGCGAACTTGAAAAAAGGATCGTCGCTGCTCTATGAACCCGCAGATACTCATGCTGGAAATAGTTGCCAGGGTACTCTAGTACGCACTACCATGTAAGCCTTACACTCGCAAACAGCCTCAACGGAACGCAAAAACCAGATAGTCCAGCCTCAACTTTATTGCTGGCATAGTGGGTACTACGCTACAAAATCGCTTCATAAATTTTAGCTACCTGCCAATTTTCTCACACTTGCTCAACTTGATTTTTTATTCAATTCCGATGCCACAACTTGACTATTAAATCAATCCAGTCTTTGTTAAAAACGCTAAAAAATTAGCTAATTGTTGCGTCAGCTAAAGTCAGGGATTTGCAGTATAAAATCAGGCGTTTGCAGTACAAAATCAGGTAAATGCAGGTATTTGTAGGGGCTGCATTTTACCTGCATTTACCTGAAAATATCCTGCAAACGCCTGCAATTTCCAGCCAAATTACTGCCTTTTTGTGCTGTTCGTGTCTTGACCTGTTGGGACTGGTTATAGTTGTTCTCTCTCAGTAGCAAGCAATGTTTTTGCGATCGCAAACTCTGACTAATTCGTGCAGATAAAAAATAATGCACCCTTATGAATGGGGCATTCTAGGTGTCAAGCGACTTGATTTTTACCCGATATTCGACTGTGCCGATTGCTCACATTGCTCCTGCTGTTGTGGCGACTTTTGTGGCAGCACAGGCATCAATTGCCGCAACTTTCCCATCGCACTTGGGTAGCGAGCGAGCGGCTTGAGCGACTGTTCGATCGCCCACGACGGAGCTCCTACAATTAAACAGGCGAGCGGCTACCAATCTGGCATCGTATCTTCAGCTATTGAGGAGGATTTTGCGGCGGCAATCGACGCGGGCCTTTCTTGCATCCACCGATGTTTTGGCGATAGTTGGCGAGACGCAGTTTGAAGAGTTTAATCAGCTAAAAGGTGAGGGGCGCTCTCATAAAAACGTATAAAAACTCATAAAAACGCATATTGCCGAAAGTTTTCCTAGGTCTGCCGCTCTTGGATTTTTCCTTGCTGACCACGGAGACACCAGGAGCGATCATGCTGCCCAACAAGCCGATCGCCCCTGGTTAATTCCCCGGTAAATCGATAGCGAATAAGGAAGCCACCATTTCTATAAACGGATAGGCGGGGATACAATAATTTCCCAGCCTAGGGCTTGGAAGTGCAGAAGCTACATCAGGATACGTTCATTACTTGACCGGCGTTGCAACGATCACAGACGCTCTCGCCCTTAAGACACCGTATTATGGTCTGCTCTTAACCTGCCTTCATACCAACAGTTTAGCCGATTGCAAAGCGCGGGCCCTCCAAGTACATTTCACCCGACTGTCAAGGCTGACATAACGGCTGCTGTGTTGCCAATTTTCTCATACTCCTTATTTGATTTTTTATTCAATTTAGATAACGGCTACTGTGTTGCCAATTTTTTCGCACTTGCTTAAATTGATTTTTAATTCAACTTAGGTATCGTAACTTGACTATTAAATCAATTCGGATTTTGTTAAAAACGCTAAAAAATTAGCTAATTGTTGCGTCAGCTAAAGTCAGGCAAGTGCAGTATAAAGTCAGGGATTTGCAGTATAAAGTCAGGGATTTGCAGTATAAAGTCAGGCAAGTGCAGGTATTTGCAGGGGGTGCACTTTACCTGCATTTACCTGAAAATATCCTGCAAATGCCTGACTTTTTCGGTCAAACTGCTGCCTTTTTGTGCAGAGACTGCCTTTGCTTGTTGAGGCTGATTATAGTTGTTCTCTCTCGGTAGCAAGCAATGGTTTTGTGATCACAAACCGCACTTTTACGTGCAGGAAGAGAAATAATGCACCCTCCTTTTACGGAAGCCTAACCGTAAGGTCGGGTTTAATACTTTCTTTAGCTTTAATGACAACTGTAACTATTTGTACTACGATTTAAGCTGAATATTCTATAGCTCTAAGAAATTAGAGGGAGAAAATGCTTCAAAAGCAATTCAACAAGCTCATCACTTATTCAAGTGCGATCGCACCTCAACCCACTATTTTATACAAATAAATAAAATTATCGTCAGTCTCTACCTAATAAACTGTCTAAACAGCCCTCTCCAATTGGGGGAGATAAAATCACCTGAATAGCGCTTGTCGATTACAGTTATTAACTTGTATCTTGGGAAAAGGTTTTTACTGATTAAAAACTATGAAAACTTTACCGGAAGTCAGACCCAGAGAGCTGCTATCCAACCATATTCACATTCGCCTAACTGACTCAGACTACCATCAAATTAAAGCAAGAGCCTCGCTAGTCAATTTGAGCATGAGCGACTTCATGCGCCGTGCAGCTTTGAGGAGAACCCTGCCGCGCCCTCTAGCTGCATTTGACTTAAAATCCTATCAAGTTTTATGCAAGATTGATGCCCAATTGAGAATTGCAGGAAACAACCTCAATCAAATTACTAAAGCTTGCAATAGTGCTGTGGCATTGGGAGAACCAGTTGTTGTCAATACAGGACTCTTAGAAAGCGTACAGCAACTCATTCGAGAGAACGGGAATGCAATTAAAACAATAGTTGCAAACCTCGCCAAATCTACAGTACGCTAATTATTAACAAGCCTGGGCTTTACCGCCTGAGCAATCGATTCTGTGCAACTGACGGCTTTTCGGTTATGATTGGCAAACAAATCAAAGGTACAGGCTTTCGGGGCTGTCTGAACTACGTGCTGGGCAAAAAAGACGCCGCTCTAATTGGCGGTACTATGTGCGGACAAACTCCTGAAGAACTCGCTGCTGAATTTGGCATCGCCCGACAACTAAGACCTAACCTGAAAGTAGCAGTTTTTCACGCCACTTTATCTGTCGATAGCACCGAAAAACTAGAAGATTCTGAAGAAAATGACCAACGCTGGCTGGCAATCGCAGCCAACTACATGAAAGCGATGGAATTTGACAACAACCAGTACGCAGTTGTCAAGCACAGCGATACAGAACACGACCACATTCACATCGTCGCCAGTCGCATTCGCCTAGATGGAGGTGTTGTTGACGATAGCTGGGACTATTACAAAAGCCAAGAAACTATTCGCCAACTCGAACGGAACTACAACCTGGAAACTGTTACACCCAGTTGGGAAACAGACAAGCGGGCTCAGACTACAGGAGAACACAGGCAATTAAAAAGCAAGGGAAACAAGAGCGTCAGGATGCAATTGCAAGACCTAATTGATGAAGTTACCCAAGACAACCCAAGTATGCCAGAATTCGTTGAGCGGTTGCAGCAACAAGGGGTAGAGGTGCAAATCAGATTGACTCAAACTGGAATCGGCTTCAGTCAAGGCATTTCTTACAATTTAGATGGAGTCGCTTTAAGTGGTAATCAGTTAGGTAGAGCCTACACTTTTTCTGGATTGCAGAAGCATCGAGGCATTAGCTATGACAAAGGGCGAGATAACGCCCTAATTGAGGCTTTAATGCAGCCACAACACTTAGCTATCGCCCCCAGTGAGGCAGAGGAAAATGAGTTAGAGTCGTCACAATCCGAGCTAGCAGCAACCGCACCTGCAACTCCTGCAACAGCAAATGAGTTAGAGTTGTCACAATCCGAGCTAGCAGCAACCGCGCCTGCAACTCCTGCAACAGCAAATGAGTTAGAGTTACAACTGTCAATCCTGCCTGAAAGGAATGAAACTCAGTGGGTCAGAGTGCGTTCGCATCTAGCAGTCGAGTACAGTTTACCTTTAGAATTGCTTGAAAAATTGCACTCTCATTCTTGGCTGTATGCCGGCTCAGAAAAGGCTGTCTTTACAGCACGGACGCTTGAGGGAGAAGCCCGGTTCGCTTTTGTTCTCGATGAAAGAGGCAACTTTACTACAACCCATCCCCTGTCATCTGAAGCTGCTTTCTGGGTAGCTACTACCGGAGAAATTGAGCGAGCTGTGATTGCTTGTAACCCAATCGAAGCCCTTTCAATTTTGCTTATTGAACAAGATAACTCTACAACAGCACCAGCGACACTTTACCTAGGAATTGAACGAGCTTCACAACTGCCTATAGAATTCTTACAAGAACTCGATAGCGTTATTATAGCGATCGCCGAAAATTCTCAGCTCGCTCGAAATGCGCGATCGTTGCTACCGGATGCAGAACTTGTCAATCCACCGTCAAGTTGGAATGATATCTGGATACAATTAATTGAGCAAGAACAGCAAACTCACCAACAAAATAACCAACAGTATAAACGGCACACCCAAGACCTCGAACTGGATTAGTTATTGCCACTTAACAATTTGACTTTTATTAAATAAAAGCGCTAGCTAACAAATTTCCTGGTTGCGACATAAATTACTGGGTAGTTCGGCCATATCAGGGTTTTGATAACGGTGGGTCAACCGTTTTATCCCCCCAATTATTCTTACCTGGCAGGAGTACCAATTACTGATATTGCTGCCACTAATTTTGACAGCTTTTTTAACGTATTTGTCAACTATTTTTGCGTAACTATTAAGTAAATTGAGACCGTGCTTGCTCAAATAATTTGTGAGTCAACATGGGTAAAAATAAATTATTTATACATTTTAGCGTACTCACTAACATTTACGAAAAAACCAATTTATGAGCGCTGTCGCGCCCAAAAATAAAGCATCGGAAAAAAAAATGGAACTATCGCAAACCTACACCTATTACTTCAATAATTTAACCTTGGTCCACCAAACAGAAAACCAACTGTACATTATGGGAAGGCAAACAACACTGGTCTTAAATTTTCAACAAACAAGCTATCAAACGCTAGACAAAATAATCCACGCTCTACGACTTTTAAGAGACAAAAAAGTCCTAGACAGAAAGTCAATTATCGAGCAAGAGCTGCTGGCCTTAAACTTCCAATTCCCTCTCGAAAGCAGCAACCGTAGCAACAACGACACCAACAATGGTAGTAGCAATGGTAGCAGCAATGGTAGCAGCAACGACAGCAACAAAAACTGCGAGCTAAAAATCGACTGGTAATTAAATGATGCCGGAGAGATAAGTTTGTTTCTCCGGCAGCCAATAGCAAACATTAAAACCACATTCAAAAATGGCAGACAAAATGGCAGGATACGTGTATCTCCTGCACTAAGAGTAAGCCGATATGTTCGAGTCGTCCGGCGCAACACTACGTCGGCTGGACAAAAGATTTGGACGAAAGGCTTTGGAAACACAAAAAAGGCAGAGGTGCTAAGTTTTGCGCCGCTGCTCGAGAACGCGGAATAAACTTTGTCTTGGCAGAATGCTGGATTGCAGACAAAAGTTTTGAGAGGGAAATCAAAAGGCAAAAAAACCACAAACGTTTTTGCCCTCTGTGCAAGAATTGAAAGGAAAAATCATCTTTTTTGTAGAAAATGCAATTCCAATAGGAGAAAAGATAACAGTTTTCCCCCTTTGTGAGATACAGTTTTCCAATTACCTTTTTCCAATTACCAAGAATCCAATTTCCCGGTCTACACAGCTTTTATTAGCTTGCATAAATAGTTAGAACTGGGTGTTAGGTTTTGTACTTCAACTCAACATCCAGTTGCTTGTGCGTAATTCCTGTATCTATTGCTTTCGCCAATGCGCCTCAACTCCTCGTCCCCGACATTCCAAACGCCCAGCATCCCTTTCCTGCCGCAATAGACGGCGAATCAAATCAATTCCCACTGTTGGACACCGTTCCTGCAATTCCCTAATCGAGAATTCTTGAGGCAAATTGTTAATCGCATCCAATACGATCGCCGTTTTAGTTCCTTTTGCAGAAGTAACATATCCCACCCGCTGCTCAAACTCCCGATAAGCTGACAGCAGCATGACTCCCAAGAAATACTCCCACCAAGGTAATAAGTTATGCTGCCCTTCATGCCATCCTTGGGAAGATTGGTAAAGCGTATCGTAATAGCTTTCCTTAGTTCTCTCCACAATCCGTTCCAAACTAATAAATCGCCCGACCTCATAACCGGCTTTGTATAGCAGCAACAAAGTCAGCAACCTTGCCATCCGCCCGTTTCCATCTAAAAAGGGATGAATGCACAAGAAATCCAAAATGTAAGTTGGAATCAGCAATAAAGGTTCTATCTCGCCCGATTCCCAGAGGCGATTAAACCGTTCTTGCAGGCGTTCCATTGCCACAGGAGTAGCATAAGCGGGAGTAGGTTGAAACCTCACCACTTTAGTCCCGTCAGGATAAGTAGCGCTAATTTCATTATCCACTGTTTTCCAGCGCCCGCCTGTATTAACAGCAAATAGGTAAAGGTCACGGTGCAGTTGTAAAATGACACCTGTACTAAAAGGAATGTGGGTATAACTGGTGTGAATTGTAGTTAGCACGTCCCGATAACCCGCAATTTCTTGTTCTGAACGATCGCGTGGCGTTGTTTTTTCTCTTACTAATCTCTTAATCCGTTCTAGCGGCACAGTAATGCCTTCAATGCGGTTAGAAGATTCGGTACTCTGAATAACCGCAGCTTGGCGCAAAGTGCCTAAAACTTGTGGGGCTTGTTGTTTGAATAACTCCTGCTTTCCCTTGTACTCTCCAAGCAAACGAATTGTTTGCAGAAGTCTTTGGTTGAGCTGTTGACTTTCAATGAACCCCTCTTCAAATGACAGCATATCTATTTTATCTCCTTTGTATTAATTATAAACATTTATTGCAGTCAATAAGTCGGATATTGCGTGCGCTCGCATCAAAACTTTGAAACCAGATCGCAAGCAGAACCGACACCAAATCCAGGTAAATAAGTAAGGCGATAGTTGCTTTTAGCCATAGCCCTTGCCTCTCTTGTTGTCCAAGGTTTGACGCTTAGCAAATCGGGCTCAGTTTCCAGTTGCTTTAAATAAGAGCGATCGCCCGTTACAAAGGCGATCGCCTGAGCCAGGAACTTACAACAGCTCAAAGGAGCCTGAACCACCTGCTTTTCAGTAAACCTAACCACAATCCAATTCCACTCTAAGAATAATTGATTGCGGCGCATATCGCTGTCAGCATCACAGGAGTGAGTGGGCTTCTTAGATTTGCCAGCATAAGGTTCATCAATCTCGACATCAATTCCTATCCCAGATGGAGTGTGAATTACAGTAAAATCTGCTGAATAGCTCCTCTGAGATGACGGAATTTTAAACTCTGCTGCTTGGACAACTTCCTCGAAATATTGCTGCAAATATTGCAAAAAGAGTTGTTCACTCACTCCTTGCCGAGCTTGAGATATGCCATTAGGACTAACCCGAAGTGACATCAAATCCTTGAGCAATCGATTTCTGGAATATAACTCAAGTTTGGCGCTTTTTAAACCTGTCTGCAACCCTTCTTTTTCTACCTTAAAATTAGAAAAATCTTGCTGTTTATTCGAGGATAAATGTTGAGGTAATAATAGATTTTGTTGGTTGTACTCAAGAACTTGCTGTTTATACCTGGATAGCAGTTTTTGACGGCAACCAAACACATAACTATAAGCAGCCGCAATTAAACATGAATAAGCAGCTACTACCAACAGCATTTCCCACCACAGCCAACCCCAAGAAATAGCTAACAGCGGAAGTACGATCGCACCATAGAGCCAAAACACCCAAATTAACCACAGCAACTTGACAGGTAACACCACAGGTGGTTGAGGCGGAGTCAGCAAAACAACAGGTTGCTCAAATTGTTGAGTTTCTTGAAGTTGGGATGAGGTGGCACAACTAGAACTTGCCTCTGGCAAAGGATATTGATGGCAAAACTGCATTACCGCTTTTGGGTAAAAAACTATAGGATAATTCATATTTTCAAATACTCCTTTTTTTTAGAGCGCGGTCGCGCTATTTTTAAGAAAGTTTTTTGAATTGTATGCAAAAACTCACCCAGTCAAACTCACAAAATTTAACTCATTCTCAACCAGGTAGCAAGATTCAAAAGGACAAACAAATCTCTCTTAAATCCGACGAGGCAACAATGGCTGCGCTTACTCAACTCGAAGAACGCCGCGATTATTATCACACCTGCATCAACGGAGGATACTAAGCATGAATTTAGCCACCGCAACGCTTGCTCAAAGTTCAATAACTGCGGCTCAACTTTGGCATCAACTAGAGTCAGCAGAAAGCTCAGAAGAAATTGACCAACTGCTGCAATCCCTTTGGCAAACCCAAGAAACCCAGGAACTTGCTGTTGATGCCCATGCCGACTTAGCCGACCAAATTGATGCCGAAATTGCAGGAATTACAGCCCGGATGCAGTATTTGATAGAACTGCATTCAAAAGCTCTCAACAAACTCCAGGGGTGGAGAGAGCGCTTAGATAAAACCGTTCTCTACTTCAACGAGTGCGGCGTGTTAACTTCCGAAATTGTTGGCAAACACCGCCGCATTGCTGTCAAGGAAAATCCGCCTACCTGTGAAGTTTTGATTGACCCATCTCAACTGCCAGAACCCTATCGCCGAGTCGAAACAAAAACCGTAATTTCTGCCGACAAAAAGGCGATTTCAGACGCTTGGAAACAAGGAATGCCTGTAGATGGCACTAGGGTTTTTCGCAAGCGCAAAGTGGTTTACAGCTTGCTTCCAGGTAACAATTTGCACTCTCTTCAAGCCAACCAGACGCTTGAAAGTCGTTCTTCGGATAAAACGCAGCCCAAAAAACGGCGTTAGCCATCTTTTCAGGTGTCACAAATACCTTGATCTGACACCTGAATTGTTAAATATCTCCGAGTTAGACACCTCCGAATTATACCATTTATGAAAAGTCATGCAACAGTAGCAACAGTAGCAACAGTAGGTTGATTTCGTGAAATAAACCCAACGATGCAGATTGTAGCAAGACTTTTTAGAAATGGTATTACCATGTGACAGGTTTGTTTTGTAAGAGCGAAGACTTAATTTCGGTCGGTATCTCTTATAAATCAATCCAGTATTGAGGGTTTTCAACTTGTTCTTCGGTGACGTTGAATAAGTTTGACGCTCTACCTTTAATAACCCCGTCAGCATCAAAACTCAAACCTCCAAACTGCTGACTGTTTTCACCTTCTCCAAAAGCAACGCGAGCAAGTGCATCGCTATCGCTATCAGAGAAATAATCCCGTTGGCTTTTCATAGCCGTAGTTGTGCGGACTACTTTCATTTTTTTTCTCCACATTGGGATTGTCATTCTGATTGTAACACGCTACTTCTTTCTTCTAAACCCCTCCAATTGGAGGGGGTGAATATCACTCAGTAGCAGGAATTTGTGAAGGAACAACATTGTCAAAATCTGGACTATTACTGTGCGTAAGTCCTAAAAATGTAAAAACTAGGATTCAGGAGCTAATCAATGAGCAGAAGAAAACTTACCCCAGAACATCGCTCCACAGAATGGGTAGCTGGGGAAGGACTAAAAATCCCAGTCTTTGATATGTCCTTGACTGACGGTAGAGCAAAGGGGCGGTACCAAGCTGAATCAGAAGTGCTGCGTAACTCCCTGCTTGAACTGCTTTTTGAACCTGAAGAATTAGCATCCCTAACCATCGTTAAACCCGACCAAAATAATAGCAGCTTCGACCCTCTGAAAAACATCGATTTCGGAGATGGTATTACCAGAAGAGTTGCTTTCAGCTCCGGCCAAAATGTGTACTTTGCAGACATTGAACTCTCAACCAAACTGTTGAGCTTATTCAAAACTCAACCCGACCACGCCTGTCGCTATGGCTCACTGCTAGTTAGCAGTTGCAACCAAGGAGCCAAATTATTAGATAGCTCCCTTGACAGCGAAACCTTGCGACTCAAAATTGTTGATTCTCAAAGCGATGACCAAAGTGAAAAAGCGAAAGCTCATAAGTGGCAAACCGGAGACTGTCACGGTAAAATTTCACCGGCACTAGCCCAACAATTAGGAGGTAATTACAACCGACCTTTTCAATTCAGATTTGCCTGGATGCAGGAATGGGGACAAGAAGACTGCCACACTCCAGAAATTAGCTTCCTTGCCAAAGGAACGCTGTTGCCTGATGCTAATTTAACCTCGGACTTGGGTTATGATATCATCATGGATCGCTCCTCTATCAAAGGAGTTGCTAAAGAGCAATTAGCTGAACTTATCCCCTGTGGCGACTACGAGTTTCCCAAAGCTATACTGGGAAATCGAGGCAACGCCCAAGTAACTGAATACGAAAATTCCTGGCAGTTTTCGATTTGGTATTCCGAAGCAGCTATTGGGGCTGACATAGCCACACCGACCAAAATTGAAGCCCAAAAGCTAGCTGACTTGCAAAATAACCGGCTGCAACTTGCCAAATACTTAGTGGAGCAGCACGACAAAAAAGCTGCTTTTCAATCTAGCCTTCACGAAGACAGCAGCGGATTACAAGAGGAAACAGATGAAAAAGCCCAGCGCAACGAATCCCGGCTAATTTCAATTTTGAGGAACGACAAACTCGGTCAACTCCTCGACTTTCCCAAAGTCGTCGATTTCATGCAAGAACAACTGGCTAAAAAGTGGAAAGACTTAGCAATTAAGGGAGCAATTCATCATGGTTCAGCAATGGCTCAACCTTGTGAAAGCCTCAAGCCCGGTACAATTGTTGCCCCCCACTTGCGACACGGCACAGAAGTCATCGTTACCCGATACCCAATTGTCAGTAAAGATAACATCCGCCGCTACACAGTAGACAACAAAAGCCAGCGCGAATTAACGCAATACAAAGGGTGCGTTTTCATTCGCTCTGACCAAGCCATGCAGCATCATCAATGTGATTTTGACGGCGACCAACTGGTAGTTACGCCTGCTTCCCGAATGCCGAATATCGCCTCTGAAACCAGGCACGCTAATCAAGAGAATGAGTACGATGCAGTGGAGAAGCGAGAGAAAGTTGACTACACTAAAGCTACCGATAGTAATGGCGATCGCAAGTATACCAAATTGCGGCAAATTGCCGTAGCGATCGCCCAAAATAAAATCGGCTGGGTGGCTACCTTAATCGGGAGAGTGCAATCGTCAGCAGCAGAACCGGGACAGCCGGAAAGTTTATTCAATCAACAGAAGCGGCAGCTTCTTGGAAAGCTATTTGATGCCCTGCAAATTGAAGTGGACAGTCCCAAAAGTGCTACTCGCACCGAAGACCACCACCCCACCCTGCTGTCCAAGGCTAAGCAGTGGTCAGAACAGCACCCAAGCTACCTATTTGATTACAAAGACGACCCCAGGCTTTACAAAACGGTGCCATTACCTATAGGAGACGGCACCGCTATCAATTGCATTGCTAGAGAGGCTGTTAACCCAGAGTGGGAACCGACTCGTCTAAAAAGCCGCCACCGCGACGAATTTCGCTACTTGTTTGAGTCTCCTTCTGACTTAGATGAGCGAGAAAAATGGGAGAAACATTATGTCAGGTGGGCGCAAGATATTAAGGAACGCTATCGAGAAAGGATGGGCGAAATTCACTTGGAGTGCGGCGGCGATTCTAACGCAATTAAAGAAGCCGTCAGCAAGTTATACGAGAGCTTAAGAGCCGATGTGACCGAAGCTTGGACTGACCCTGAAGAACGGTTTTTAGCTGCTAGTGCGATGTGGCACGTCGAAACCGCAAATCCCAACTTAGAAGTTCCTCGCAAAGCTTGTAAGGAACTTTCTCGCCAACTGCTGATTGAATTCAACCTTGAACCTGAGTACGAGCGACTGCACGAAGCAATGCCAAAAGACACTTACGTTCTGAGCGTCCCTTTCGAGGAATTTGAACGGGACGGTAGCAATAAGACTGTCATAGATAAGAAGCGACAGCCAGTTGGCAAAGACTTAGCTGGACATTGGAAAGAATTGTTAGACAGCAAAGGTATTAAATATGAAACAACTTTGCATCCGAGCCTGCCAATGGTCAATTTTGCCTTAATTGAACCCAGCGACAAACTGGTGGGAATTCTTGAGAAGAAGTTTGGCGGGAATGCCAACGACATCGACAGTTTAGACTTAACTTACCGCGATGGTCTTGGTCGCACCAAAGATGTGAGTTCCCGCATTGTAGCTCCTGCTGATTATACTTGGCTTGAGTCCCAAAACCAAACACCTAAAGCAGCATTGGTTCTCAATTTGTTTACAGATGAAATTTGCCAGCAATTGCAAACCTTTCAGTTTGACAGAGCTGAACTGATCGGGCAGAAGTACAATGACTTGAAAGATGTTGACTTTAGCAGTCCAAAATGGAGGCAGAAAACATTGACTTTTGAGGTTGGCTCTGTTAGCGGTAGCGGTTCGAGGCGCGACGGCAGCCCTATTGTCCTCCTTGACGGACAAGAGCTAGCCATGTTCTCTGCTAATTCACCTAAATTGCCGATCGGCACTACCTTTGAGGCCACTATTGAACCCTCGCCTAAAGGCAGCGCTCTGATCTTAAACATCAACCCTAGCTCTGTGCAACTAATTGAATCAGTTGAGGAACTTTCAGAAGTCGCGCCCACCCCTTGTCCAAACCGATCGCAATCCGTATCCCCAACCACTTGTCAAAAGCGATCGCTATCTGTATCGCAAACCCCTACCCAAAACAAACCGCCATCTCAACCCGAAGGCATTGCTGCCAGCCCCGCCCACCTCTCACAATTGCTGAAAGATGCGATTTCTGAAGCATATAACCAAACTGGAGAAACTAAAATCCCTGTGGGAAACTGGACAGCTTTTATTAGCCAATCTCGCAATAATGTTAGGTGTTTAGTCAGAGATGAAGCTGATAATCCGGTCTTGGCTGCTGACTTGAAAACAGGTCAAATCATTAAGAAACTTTCTGAAAACAACAGCTCTCAGTTTATCAAATACCTCAGAGAGGTTGATGCTGAATTAGCTTCTACATCTTCACAAAAAAGAGATGCAGATACACAACTTTAACATCAACTACCCTACATCTAAGAGCGGGTAGGTGTGAACGCCAAGAAAGCTCGTTGACCGAACAGTTAGTTTTTTAGCGAGTTCCAAACAGGAACTATTTATTAGTAGACGACAATTCCCCCTCCGATTGGAGGGGGTCACTTTAACTCCCCAAAACCGCTCTTCCGAGTGAAGTCAGTAGCCATACTGCTCGAATTTCATGGGAAATATCCACTCACGCCGCCACAAAGATTATGGCTACAAAAACAGCATACCGAAGCCGAAGCCAGGGAAACTACATCACCCCTAACACAGCCGAGGGCAAGAAAATCCTCAACTACCTAAGAAATCGCTGCGAGAAAGCTTTAGATTACTGCCTGGAAAACGGACTCACCAGCGTAGAAGATTTTGCCGATGCAATTGAAGAACTAACGGAAGCAGACGGCAAACCTGGCATTAGCGTGGAGGTCAAGCACAACGGACTCGTCCTCAGTTTGAGCGATCGACCTGAGTACGGCTCTACCACAGGAAAGTACATGATGGAACACTTGGGAGAGCCCGACGACAACCGATTTACTAAAACAGGAATTGAGGCGTTACTCGATTCGCCTCGAACTAAAACAAGGTCTAAAAAAGACAATTTACTAGATGAATTGGATGATGAGCAACCCTCCCCCAAGTCTAAATCTAAAGCGACCACCAAGTCTAAAAAAGACGATTTACTAAATGAATTGGAGGATGATGAACCCTCCTCCACGTCTAAATCAAAAGCGGCAACCAAGTCTAAAAAAGACGATTTGCTAGATGAATTAGAGGATGATGAACCCTCGCGTCGCTCGAAATTTAAAGCCAATACCAAATCACAAAAAAATGAAATAGAAAGTTGGGAGGATGACGAGCCATCACCCCACTCTCAAACCCAAACTAGACCTCCCAAAGATGACCTAGAGGAGTTGGATTCGGAGGAACCACTGGTTAAATCTAAAGCCTTAAACCGCTCTCCGAGAAATCAACTAAGTGAGTTAGATGAGTTTGAAGTCAAAGAACCTCAACCTAAAGCTAAGCCTCAAACTAAAAGCCACCTTCAAAACTCTGAGCGAGAAGATTTGGAAGACGAAGAATTATCAGCTAAATCCCAAGCCAAAAGAAAACTTCAGACAGATGAAGCGGTAGAAGTTGCTGAATCCTTAGCACGCACACCTTCAAAAACCCGAACGAGCCAACAGCGACCTCAAGGCAAAAAATCAAACGACCAGAACATCGATAGTATCCTCGATGCTGCTGTACAAGTTAGTGGTAGAACAGCCATTTCTGGAAGTGAGGTAGAAGGTACAACTGTCAGCGGCCTGAGCGGTCAAGTTGCGGTTCTCGCTACTCTGATGGGGAAAAAAGCAGCTTCTCAAATTATAGAAGCTGCTCTTGGGGCTGGAAAAGAGCGCCAAGTTGCCGGTATTGTCAAAAGGCTCCAAGCTCAAAGCCAGCGAGCTGACTCGCTCTCGCTGCGGGTTACCAACTTGGTTGAAGCGGATTCAGTTGCAGATGCAAGGGTCGAATCCGAAGCTTTACCAATAGCTGAACCGAAGCCAGAACCGGAAGAAAACATCTTACCTGAACCGGATGCCGAATTTGTCTCAACACCCGCTATGCTCTTAGCTAAAGCTGTTAGCAAAGTCCACGGAAAAGTTGATAAAATTTCCGGTCGTGTGAGAGACAACAATTCTGAAAAAACGGCTTCTATTAAGATTGACACAGAGGCGAGTTTTGAAGAACAGCTCGTACAAATAAATGAAGCACTCAACCGACTTGAAAAGCGACTAGATACCCTAGAAGAGCGAATAGAAGCTTTAGAGAACAAACTTTCTCTTCAAAAAAGCGAGACAGGCGTTCAAGCTGGGGATGCAAAATTAGAACCGCCCGACAGCTCAACTCCATCCCTCAGCGACCAGTTCGTACAAAACGCAACAGAAATAGGTGAAAAAATTTCATTAGAATCAACAATCCCAGCTAACAACAGCGCTAGCGCTACTGCTAAAAAAATCACTGTGACAGCCCAAAATCTTACTCAGGACGCCCAACTTGCAGCAACACTGGCAAAAATTTACAGCCTAGCTGAAGAAGAAGCAAATGCGGAAGGCATTGCATTAGAAGACGGGGTTGATTTGGGAGAAGCAAAACTTTATGTAACAAATTTTGACTCCTCTACCGCTGTCAGCTTAAAAACTAAGGAAGGCGAGGAACTGTTTTCAGCAGTACAGGATAAAACTGGAGAATGGGAAGTTACAAACGACTTCCTGAAACCTGAAGAAAAAGAAGAACTCGACCGCTTAAAGATTTTTCAACAAGCTCTCAACCAAGAGCGACTAGCTGAAATGGTAAAGAGAAGCAATCAAGATGAAGTCAGCTTTACCGATTCCCAAGGCTCGCGCCTCGACTTTGAAGTCGAATTCAGCGATAAATCCAAGTCGAAGGGTACTGTCAAAGGCTTTAACTCTCACAGCGAGATAGTTTTTGAGGCCAGCCTCCAAAAAGGTAATCTTGAGGTACTTCTGTGCGACATTCCACCAGAAGTAGTTGAAAATCTCCTCTCCCAACAGCAACTTGCTCCAAGCCAGAACTCCAACAAGCAGGAAGCTAAAAAAACTGAGGTGGAGATGGAAATTTGAAATAAGTTATTTCACTTGCACCCTCCAAATGGAGGGGGTAATTGTCACTATATAAAATCACCGTATTTGGTGATTTTGCAGGTATTAGATACCACTTAAATTGGCATTAAAGCACTAAATTTATCAAGAGAGTGACATGGCTACTTACTTAGACCAAACAAGAAATGAACGAAACCGCAACTCATTATCACGCTGGTTAAAACAACAGAAAATCAAACGGGGCGACCTTCCATTCCTCGGCATTTGCCTAGCCTCACTCATCTACTTCAGCATTCATGACCCGCTCTTAATTGCGACTTTAGGCTGCTCCAGCATTGTGTTTTTGAGTTTATGGCACATCACTAGAGCTATTCCCATTGTAGAGCGATACATTGGCTGCAAAATTCGCTTTTGGCACATTGCCACTACCATTATCACCTCTACTGCGCTTTGCTCCGTACTCGATTCCCCAGCTAACGCCCTCTTCCTCTCCGGCTTAGAAGAATTTATGCAAGAACTCGCAGAAGGAGCCTCTTCAGCAGGAGGCGAAGCTATTGATGCCGAAGTCATCGAACTGATTTTTAACTTAATACGCGGAGCCTTTCTTTTGTTAGTAGCAGCCGCTTCTCTTTTCGCCTACAACCAAGCACAACAAGGTAATGACTGGAGACCAATTGTTACCCAAGTTGCCTTAGCCTTTGCCATTGTAATTGCCGTTGACGTAATAACTTTTCTGTTTGTTGGCAATGGCGGAGGTGGAGGAGCTTAGGGAAGAATGGGAAGGGGAAGAAGAAGGGGAAGGGGAAGGATAAATTTTCTAGTTTTGAGTTAAACCTTCTTCTCTTACTGATCAAAAATCATCTCGCTTGCGTTGAGAAGAACGTGATTTTACTCAACTTGTTCCACCCTTCCTATTCTTTTAATTAGGAACACTGAATACTAGATGTTAATAGCTAACAATCCCCTCTATTTTTTCTTCCCTTCCCCCTCCCTTCCCAACACAAATTAGTAGCGATTAAAACTAATAACAACCTGCCTTTCCCTTGCCTTCCCCTTCCCCTTCCCCTTCCCCTTATTACCATGCTTAAAGACCCAGATAAAGACTTTATTTCCATCAACAAAATTCTCGGAAAACAAGCCAGCATCGGCATCATTCCAGCGGAACAGCTAATTCCCTGGATGCTAATCACTGTAATTTCCTACATCCTCACCAACGGCCTATTCAGCTTAGGAATGCCTTGGTTTTTCATCACTACTTTCTGGCTAATTGTAAGCTGGTGGCTCCTGACAGGTAACAAACCTCACCTTTTTGTAGACAGGTTTAGACCTCCGCCGGGGAATGAGTGGTACAACGGTAATCTTTTATACCTTTCTCCCGTTCCCCAACACCGACCAAACCCAATTCGCCACCGAATCAGCGATTCACAAGTCCGAGTCAAACTTAAACCCAAAGTTGCTCCCACTCAACAAGGAGGTAACAGCCGACTTATGCCCTTCCAAAACTACCAAAACCTCCTGTGTTTAGTCACTATCAAAAAGGATAATCGAGAAGTTTCTGGTTACTTACTGAATGAAGGCAGTCAATACCAAATTGTATTCGGATTCGAGACGGCTGGCTTTCACAACATTCTCTACCGCCATGAAGTAAACAATGCAGCCACCGCCTTAGAAGAAGGGCTAAAAGACATTCCCCCAGGCGAAAAAATGACCTTTCACACTGGCTGCTACAGCAGCGATTGCCTTCGCCAACAACAGTTAACTGAATTGGCTGACAACTGTCACCTCAAACCCATTTCTGTACTCGTTCGTAACGAACAGAAACGCATTCAAGAACTCAACTTAGCAGGTACCAGACAACTGTGGAACCAAACTATTTTCTGCACTTGGACATTCAACGCTCAATCTGGCTCCAAATCCAACGACCCTCTGAGTAAATTCATCAATGGAATTATCAACACAGCCAACAGCATTGCTGCACAATTTACAGGCAACCAGCGCATCTACTCTGAACGCTTTTACAAACAACTGCTGCTCGACGCTTTCGAGCAAGGCTATATCCGGTGGGAACTCTTGCTAAACACCAAAATTGGACTGGAAATTCAACCCATGAATGCCCAAGCATTGTGGGGATGGCTGTGGCAAAAATTCAACAGCGCACCCGTACCCCCTATTCCCCAACTTCTCACCTTAAAAGAAACCGCGTCGGACTACAAACTAACCGAAACCCTCAACAGTCACAAACACGCCTGCACCATTTTAATTGAAGGTATGAGCGGCCGTTCGAGCTGCCCGGAACACAGAAAAGCTAGCTCACGCATTTTGCTTCCCGGCAGAAACGCAGAATGCGGCGTGCTAACAATGGAAGAGGGCCCCGGCGGCTGGCTCAATACTAGAGAACAACTGCAATGGCTCTGGAAAATTATGAGCAACAGCTACGTCCGCGATACTGAAGCCGTTGTCGAAATTAGCGCCGCTCCCAACTTTATTATTCAAGACAACTTAGCAAGGCAAGCTAAACAATCAAAAAGTGCCAAAAAACGCGCTTTAGAAAAAGGTCAAGGTCGCGATGTAGGAGCAGAAGTCAAACAGGAAGAATCCTTTGAAGCCCAGAAAAAAATGTACAAAGGTGCAAGAGCAATTCACGCTGCTGTCACCTTCTTAGTCTACCGACCAACGCCGGAGCAACTAACACACGCTTGCCAAATGCTCTCCCACAGCTTCGGCTCTGCCAAGGTATTAAGAGAGCGCAACATTGCTTGGCAACTGTGGCTAGAAACTTTGCCCATTACTGTAAGCTGGCTGTTGCACAGTAGTTCGCTAATTAACGAACGCCGCCTCACCTTAGACACCGAAACTGTCCCCGGTATTTTGCCCTTAACTGCTGTAAGGGACATCGACTCAAAAGGAGTTGAATTCATCACCAAAGGCGGCAAACCCGTGTACGTTGACCTCATGCACAACCAAACCAGCCGCGCTGTCATAACAGGCGAGTCTGGTTCCGGTAAAAGTGTTTTGGGATGGCGATTTGCAGCCGATGCAATAGCCGCTAATATCCCAGTAGTCGGTATGGACATCTCAGCAGGAAGCGGCAGTACCTTTGAGACAGCAGTAAAACTGTTAGGCGACGACGGTGCGTACTACGACATTACCTCTGGCAGCTCGAATCTACTCGAAATACCCGATTTGAGGCGTTTTGACAGAGAAGAGCGATCGCGCCGACTAGACCAATGGAAAGAGTTTATCAGAAAAGCGCTGACTATTATCAGCATGGGTAAAGTCCGCGACCCAAAATTAGCGCAGCGAGTCGATGCCATTTTGCTGCTAACTCTGAAAAAATTTCTGGAAGACCCAGACATTATCGAGCGCTACAATACTGCCTTTGAAAAAGGCTGGAAATCGACCGCGTGGCAAGAAATGCCAACCCTCACAAACCTTCTGAAATTCTGCACAAAAGAGCAACTAAACCTACAAAACTTTACCGACTTCGACCGCATTGCCATCAACCAAATTATCACTCAATGCAACGCATTACTAGCGTCACCTTTAGGGAAAGCAATTGGCAGACCGAGTACATTTTCACCCGAACCCGCTGTTAAGTTTTTTGCCCTTAGCGGTCTGGGCAACGAACAAGACCAGTATTTAATGGCCATTAACGCCCACGCTGCTTGCATTCGCAACGCACTTTCTCACCCTAAAAGCTTATTTATCGGAGACGAACTTTCGATTTTGTTTAAAAAAGACGGATTTGCTGAAGTAGTAGGCGAACTCTGTGCAGTGGGTAGAAAGAATGGCATTTCAGTGCTCTTGCTATCCCAAGATATCGACAGTATTTGCGATTGTAGTGCGGGAACTATGATTATGCAAAACATGGTGTATCGAATTACCGGAAGATTGACATCAAACGGAGCCACTTCTTGGATCAAAAATTTGGGATATCCGGCTGAAATTATTAGCCAAAATGCCACAGAAGCTTTCCTTCCCAGAGCTGCCGACCTTTATTCCAATTGGCTAATTGAAAAAGGAGGTCGTTTCTGGCAAAGCCGATACTATCCAGGCGAAATGATATTAGCAAGTGTGGCTAACAATCAAGCTGAATTGATGGCTCGCGCACGAGTGATGGCTCAATATCCCAATACGTTAAAAGGGCAACTGCTAGCACTCAAACAATTTGCCTCTGAATATGTACAAGCCGTTAAAGAAGGGCGTTCATTAACCCATATTGGCAAGAATGCAGTCACTGATATCAATGGACACAAATCCCCTCAAGACCTTATTGCTAGCTAGACGGAGAAAAACCGATGAAATCACCGAAATTTCTTGTTAAACTTGCCCTCGGCATTCCTGCAATTTGGCTGAGCTTAATACTAAATTCTGTTGAAGCAAAAGCTCAAACCTCTGACAGCAATCCGACTGCAACACAGCTTCCCACCTCAAACAATCCATCGGGCAGCACTTTCAACCGCTCCAGCTTCACAGTTCCCAATCAACAAATAGAAAGCCAAATCCAACAATCAGCTAATAACTTCTTGAGCAACCAGAAAGAAATAGGAGGTATAGAAAACACAATTAGCGACATAACAGGCGAAATTTCCGATACCATCTCCACCATCTCCGACAGCATCTCAGGCATCTGGGACAATTTGTTAAATAAAGTCGAAAAATTTAGCAGTGAAATAGAGTCAACCCTCTCTTCATTCCTGGGAGAATTGAAAGTTCCAGACCTAAAAGAAGCAGTTAAAAGCATAATGGACGGCAACACCTCCGAAAGCGAAGGGACAAAACTATCCGCTGCTTTAGAGAAGAGACCGCAAGATTCTTACAGCCTCAAAGAGAATACCGCAGAACTCGCAGAAAGAGAAAGTGCTGTCAGTGAAGCCAATAAAGCCACTCTCAGTAAAGAAGCTCAACAAAAGCAAGCTCAGATGAAAGAAATTGTCCAGCAGAACGTAGAGCAAACTGATCGCGAGAGCCAAAATTCAATGGAATTGGGTGCTGATTCAGAAGGTCAAGATGTCACACAGAACATTATGAGAAACATATCTCAACAAAGTGCGATCGCAGCTAAGCAAGCAGCCTTATCAGCAGAAAATCAAAGTGCCTTAGTCATGCAGGGCCAGCAAGCTCAAATCGATCGCAGTTTTGCCAACATTCTCAACGCTCAACAAGCTGAAGAACTCAACGAAATTAACACAGCCCAGAGACGGCAAGATGCTGCGGCTGCTACAGCTTCTTCTACTCAAGCCGGACTGTTTCAAATGCCGGGAGGCATCACCCTGGGGGCAAGCGAAGACTGAAATCACAACAAGGAGACACCGCGATGCTGACACAACTAATAGCCCAAACTAGCACAGCAGGACAAGCCCTGGACACTCTATCTGACGCCATAGAAGTCTCTCAAAAAACCGTCGAATCGTGGAATTTAGTTTGGTTTAACACCTTCAACACTCAAGAATCCTCTCTCTGGATTGCCTTAGTCAAACTAGGACTAATTCTGGCGGGAATATCTGTTACTTACCTCGCTGTCACCAGTGGCAAAGAAATCATCGAAAAACAGTCTTGGTCAGAGCTAGTAGCCATGTTTATCTGGCCCCTCGTAATTGTAGTATTTCTCAGCAACAACGGTAAAGTCTTAGCTGAAAGCGTCAAATTCATCAAAGCTGTAGGCAGCACTCAAGTTCAAGAAATTATGAAAATTCAAGTCGGAGAAATGACCTTCAGAACGGCCCTGAGCGACGTTAACCTTACCAGTGCTGGAAAAGAAGAGATTGAGAAACTCTACAGCGAATGTCAGGGCAAAGTTGGATCAGCTTTAGTGGAATGTTGGAACAGCAAAAAACAGCCAGCTCAACAAATCCTCCAGGCAGCCGAACAGCAAAATGGAGGACCTCTCAAAAGCTTGCAGCGATTTGTCGAAAACTTAGGCAATGTTGCCAATCTTCAGGATATAGGAAATGGCGATTTTGCAGGACAAGTTTTTAGGTCTACTGTCTTGCCCATCATTCGCTTAATTCTTAGAGCAGTACAGTGGGCATTTCTCAATATTTTAGAAGCAGCCTTGTTGCTAACAGCTTTATTCGGACCTCTGGCAATGGGTTTGTCGCTGCTGCCGCTGCAAGGAAAACCAATCTGGGCTTGGCTAATAGGATTTATGTCGTTATTTGGAGTGCAATTGGGGTACAACATCGTCGTTGGATTAGTCGCTGTAGTGATTGTCAAATCCGATGCAGAGTTAGTTACAGATATCGCCTTTTTATTCTTTTTAGCTGTGTTTTCTCCCGTTCTAGCCGTGTTAATAGCCAAGGGTGGTGGAACTGCTTTGTACAGTGCGATCGCCAATAGCACCAAACAGCTTACAGATATTGCCAGTAACGCGATCGGCGTTATTGCGGGAAAACTGATCTAGGGGAAGGAAATTCCGATAGCTTTTTCTTCACCGAACCGAGTTGTTACTCACTACTCAAACCCAGTTTCCCAATCCATTCCCTCCCTATCTCCCTATTCTCTATCCCCCATCTCCCCATCCCCTTCGATAATATGAAATTTCCACAATCACAACCCTTACTCCCTGAATCTAAAAACACCTTAGCCTTGTGCTTTGTTCTACTAACAAGCTTTGTTTTCCTCCTGACAATTACTGTTTTAGTGAATACAGTCAGTTTGAGAGCCTTATCTCAAAGAAAAGTTACCTTTGTCCAGTTAAAAGACGGAACCGCAGCACGAATTTCAGAACAAGATGAACTGTACAGAGAGCCGAAAATTATCCAAAATTTTGTATCCAGTTGGGTAAATTTAACCTGGGCTTGGTCAGGCAAAATTCCCGGCACAAATGACCCCGACCCCGGCATTAAAGTTAAAGGCAGTACCCAAGTTCCTACAACTGCTTGGATGGGCTCCTTGATGATGGAATCAGAGTTTGGTAAAGCTTCCCTGGTCGAACTTGCCAAACTCGTTCCCAACACCATCTATTCAGGAAAAACCCGCTCTGGAGTCTATATCTCTCACATCTCAGAACCCAGAGAAATAAAAAGAGGTGTTTGGGAAATAGATGTAATTGCTACTCGCGTAGTGCTGGAACAAGGCATTGGAGAAAGCCGAGAACAGTTTAATCGAACTTTCACCGTCAAAGCCGTAGAAATTCCCAAATCCCCTCTCAAAGAAAACGCTAATGAATTAGAGAAGACTATTCACTCTTTGAGAGCAGCCGGATTAGAAATTTCCCGAATTGTCGAATTCAAACCATAGAAGAGGAAAGAGACATGGAAAGGGGACGAACCGGCAAGTGGGTAAATTTAAAAACCTACCGTAAAAACTAAATAATTTAAACATTTAGTATGTTTAATCCCTTTGCTTGAAGTCTTCTCTCTTTGCTTTTTTATGGACAGTTAAACACAACACATTCAACTCTAAAGCCATGACTAACAAAAGAAATGGATTAACCGAAAATCCAATTAAGGCCACTCCTGATAATAGTACCACTACAGCCAATATGAATCATACAACTGCATCAAGTGAATATACCCCTAATAATGATGACGATAACATCAATTACCCTATTTCCCCTTCTCCAAACCCTTCCCCTTCTGACGATGATATTGATGAAAACTTCATTGCTAATTTCGACCCCACTGCACCCCTAACACTTGAAACTCAATATCAACTCGCTCAAGATGAGGAAAGACCACTGCCCCCGCCTGTTTCCGAAAGAGGCGTTCCTAGAGCAGTGACAATGCTGCTGTTGACTGGTGGAATACTATTGCTAGGACTGCTGATTTGGCAATTTATCAAGCCTAAATCACCTCGCCAACCTATCGCACAATCAACACCAAAAGAAAGCTCTTCTGGCACCATTAAAGATGAAAAACCGGAGTTGCTGGCTAAATTAGCTTACCAAGACCAACAAAAACTGTTAGCCGAAAAACCGCAAAAAACCGCAAAACCCAAAACAGAACCGTCGCCCAAACCGTCAAGAACCCCACGAACTCCGCGAACTCCGCGTCTAGTCGCTACCCGGAGCGCTGCACCGCCACCTACTCCTCTACGCGAACCCCTACCCGTACCCCGAACAGTAGTGCGGACGGTAACAGTACCCGCACCCATACCTCAAAGAGTACCCTCAAGAACACCCGCACCAGCCCCCATACCCAAACCGTTAATACCCCCACCTTTAATTCCAACTCCAACAGAAGAAAAAATCGACCCGTTTGAGCGGTGGAACCAACTCGCCCAACTCGGACAAATTAGGGGAAATTTTGACCCTAACCGAATAGCGAATGCCGTGAGTGCAACACCAAGCACTCCAGCCACAACAAGTGCTACCGCCGCCGCTCTGACAAAGCCAGCTCCAACAACTGAATTCCTAACAGTCAATATCGGCAACCAAAAGTCGCAACCCTCATACGTTTCTTTCGAGCAAATCCCAGAAAAACTATATAGCCACCCAAATAACGCCAGCGGGGAAAGGCTACACCCGGAGTTTCCTTATGGAGAGGACAGCCTCGAAACCACCGACAACTCCCAAAACTCCACTAACCAATTAACTCCGAATGCCCTTTCCCCCCAAATAAGTTCCGATTCTACCGATAACCCAATCGAGACAGAGGCTCGACTGAGCGCTCGTCCAACGTCCTTGCCCGCCGATACAGAATTTCAAACCCTTTCCCCAGAAGCTGCTCCAGAGGCTTCTGCCTTAACAAACTCCCCAACCCTAGAACAAGTAAACTCCCCAGGGGCAAAAGGCATTCTCAACCGCACGCCCCAAACAGCTCAGGTTCCCCTTGGAACCACAGTCAACGGCGTAGTTTCGGTTCCCCTGTTGTGGGATGAAGGCTCAGGCAAACAGCTTTACGACAAATTTGCCGTCACCCTCACAGCCGACTTCACGGCAACTGACGGCTCTATTGCTTTTCGGAAGGGCACGGTTGTCATTGCCAAAGCCAGCACCGTCAGCAAGACCAATCGCATGGTACAAGCTACTGCTGTGGCGCTCGTCTACTCTGATAGAAACGGTCAGATTAAACAGCAGCCCATTCCAGAAGGCGCAATTTTGATTGCAGGAGAGGGCTCTGGGCCGCTGATTGCTTCAGGCTACTTCGACCCAGGTTCAGATATTGCCGGACAGGATATCCTCACCGCAGTGCTGTCGGGAGTTGGACGAGTCGGTCAAGTGTTCGCAGAGCCTAAAGTCAGAAGCTCTAGCAGTATTAGCGGTAGGTTTGGGAGCAGTACAACCACCGTTGAAAGTCGAGACCCGCAAATTTGGTCAGCCGTCCTCGATGGCTTCTTCAGCCCCCTAGCAAAACGGATGGAAAGCCGCTCAGATAGAGCAACTGAAGAACTTTTAAACCGCCCTAATGTAGCTGTGGTTAATAAAGGAACCCCGGTTTCTATTACTGTTAACAGCTTTCTCAACATTTACCGATAACCAAACCGTTGGTAAACGGTTAAGTCGCCCCAACGCGACTGCGGCGATTAGTAAAGGAAATCCCCGTTTCTACTGTCAACAATTTTCTCAACATCAACGAATAACTGCCATGACGAATCGCATCCAATCCCCAAGAATGCTTTCCCTCGGAGGGCTTTTGTTCACAGCAGTGTTCGCTACTGCAAGCTACCCCGACTGTGCTTTTGCTCAATCAAGAGCAACAGGCTATCAAACTGTGGGTCGAGACATTGCCGTCAATAGTGCGATCGATATTTTAGTCTATCCCGGTCGCGCGAGTGCGATCGACTTCAGCTCAACCGATGAAGCTGTCGCCTACGTTTTAATTGCCGACCCCTCAAAAATAGTTTTCAGCACCGACGCACAGTTGGCAAGCGGCCAAGCCAAAACTGTTTTCTTGCGTCCCATTCAAGCGCTCAATTTTCCGGGAGCTACCACAGCTACCATCACTAACCTTTCAATCAAAACTGTAGATTCAAAAGGGAAACAGCGACTTTACAACTTCAACATCGTTCCTACCAACAAAGAACCAGAACACTTAGGAATTCGCATCGCTCCCGTCACCCCAAGAATGGAGCCGACTGTGAACGTTCATAGAGGTCGCGCCCCCGCAGCATCAGATGTTGAAAAAGGATTGCTGATTGCCATTCAAAAAGGCTACACAGCAGCCAGCGACCCAGTAGTCTACAGCGTGCGACAATTTTTAGCTCTGGTAAGAAATCAGAATCTATCGGCGGCAGATGCTGCTGCACGAGCCGGAGTAGACTTGTCTGTGATTGTCGAGCTGAGCCGCATTGCACGAGAAGAATTCAACTACCCTGGAACAAGATTTCAACAGCGACAACCGCCAACAGCCCGAACTACTCGGCTTCTTAAAAGTCGCTCTGCTTTTTGATTGGAGCCGGAGCTGCGGGAATAGGTAACGGGAATGGGGAATGGGGAATGGGGAATGGGGAGTAGGGAATGGGGAGTGGGAGAGAATTGACTGACTGTCTCCTAACTTCCTATTACCCATCCGATTATCGAAAAGTTGAGATGCGAATCCTCTCCTCCATACTGCCCGCGCTGAGTCAGGCGGGAGCCTGTGTCGCTAACCGCTTGCTCTGAGAACTTATAGCTTTTGACTGATTCAGGTTGGTTTGAAGCTGCGCTATAAATAGCGATTAGTCAAAAAGCATAACAAAAGCGAGCGGGAATGGTAAGGGAAAATAGCAGAATTCTTCTACTTCCTGCTCAACGCGAAGCTTTGATTATGAGTTGTGAATTGACCTTTCAAATATTTGTTTGTGGAACAATTCGGCAGTAATACTTTCTCGGAAGAACGTTTTTTTCCTCATTCTCCACTCCTTTTTTCAACCAATGTTCAGCCCAAAAAGCTCAGTTCAAAAAAAGTCTGCCCTCCCGCTGCGCGTTGTGCTTACAGTCCCCAACGCTCTCCTAATTTCAACCTTACTAGCTCTAACGGGATGGCTTTCTTTTCAAACAGGGCGGCAGACAATGAATGACTTAGTTGCACAGCTATTGGGAGAAGCAACGAGCCGCATCTGGGACCGCCTTGACAGCTACTTAAAAGAAGGGGTTGGGGTTGGGAAAGGAGAAGGGACTTATAAGAAAATGCAAACTGGTTCGGTGAACCAACTTCCCCCAAGTCAAACAGCCGGAGTCACAATCAAACCAAATGGGAAAAGAAATGGGTCAGACTCTCCAAAGACAATATTCCGTCAACAAAAAACAAATCCTGCTTTTCCCACCCCAACCTCAACATTCAACTTGCACGATTTCCTCATTAGCCCTAACTGTCAAGCCTTTATCTTAGACCGTTCGGGACGTTTAGTGGCTCGGAACGAGGTAACTGAACCAAAACCGTCTATTTCTGTTGACGGACTGCAGCGAGAAAGCGCCCAAGCTCTGCAACAAAAAGTAATCCAGCTTTCAACAGAGTATTTGCTTAAACATTATGGCAGCCTCGCTGCTATTAACAGCAGCCAAAATCTTAACTTTACTGCCAGCAACTCACTATACTTGCTGCAAGTCAGATCTTTTAAAAACTCGAATGGCTTAAATTGGCTGATTGTGGCAGTTGTACCCGAAACCGACTTCACCCAAAAAGTTCAGGCCAACACCCGCAACACTATTTTGCTCGTGCTACTGGCTTTGGTTCTTTCTATCTGCCTTTTGCTGTCCATTTCCCTAAGAATAGAACAGCGGCTGCTGCGGTTAATTTCGGCAACAGAGGCGATAGCTGGTGGCGACTTCGACTCAACAGTTTTAGGTAGCGGTATTGCCGAACTCGAAGCCCTAGCCTGTGCTTTCGAGCGCATGAATTGCCAGTTAAAAGCATCTCGCCAGCGGTTAGAAGAATATTCTGGCGATTTAAAGCGGCAAGTTGCACAGAAAACAAAGGAACTAAAACAAGCTAAAATTGCAGCCGAAAGTGCCAATCGCGCTAAAAGTACCTTTCTGGCCAATATGAGCCACGAATTGAGAACGCCTCTGAATGCGATTATCGGCTTTGCCCACCTCCTTGTGAACTCTAAAAAAACTGCACCGGAACAGCAGTCGAGTTTAGATATTATCAATCGCAGTGGCGAGCATTTGTTGAAACTAATCAACGATATTTTGTCGCTGTCCAAAATTGAAGCAGGTCAAATCACCCTCGAAGAAACTGCTGTTGACTTGTACAGTTTGCTCTCGGACATAGAACGGATGTTCCAACTCAAAGCTCAGTCGTCGGGATTGCAACTTGTTTTTGAACTCCGGAAAGATGTACCGCAATACGTCCGAACTGATGAAAGCAAGCTGCGCCAAGTTTTGATTAATCTGTTGGGTAATGCTGTTAAATTTACTGAGGCGGGTAGGGTGAAGCTGACTGTAAAATGCCTTCAGTCTATGGCTAAAAAACCTTTACCCAAATTCTTTCTCCAATTCTCTGTGAAGGATACAGGCCCAGGCATTGCGCCTGATGAGGTTAGCCGTTTGTTTAAGCCGTTCGTGCAAGCTTCTGCTGGCAGAAAATCGCAAACGGGAACGGGTTTGGGATTGCCAATCAGTAACTCTTTTGTGAAGCTGATGGGTGGTGAAATTAAGGTCAAAAGTTCTGTGGGGAAAGGAACGGTTTTTAGTTTTTACGTTAAAGTCAGTCATGCAACTAAGAGCGAAATTTATGACAGATTGCCGCAAAAACGAGTGAAGGGGTTGGCACCCAACCAACAAATATATCGCATTCTGGTAGCGGATGATGAGTCGGCAAATCGGTTGTTGCTAACTCAGATATTGAAGTCGGCTGGCTTTCTGGTGTGGTTCGCGGATAACGGAATTAAGGCTGTTAAATTGTGGCGAAAGTACAAACCGCATTTAATTTGGATGGATTTGAGGATGCCTGTTCTAGACGGCTTTCAAGCTGCTCAAAAAATTCGAGCACGACCGAACGGTTCTAACACTAAGATTATTGCTTTGAGCGCTAATGCTTTTGTTAAAACCCAGGAACTCGCCATGTCGAACGGCTTTGATGATTTTGTTGCCAAACCGTTCCGAGAGGCAGTAATTTTTGAGAAGATGGCGCTTCATTTGGGTGTTCGCTATATCTATGAAGAGGAGTCGCCCAGGAAGTCCGAACAGGATGAGCCTGTTATGCAACTGACTCCTGAGTCGCTATCTGTGTTGCCGAGGGAGTCGATTGAGAAGCTTTATAAAGCAGCCGCTTGTGGAGACGAGCAAGCCGTAAGGCTATTGATTGAGCGAATTCCGCTGTCGCAGAAGTCTCTTGCTGCGGCTTTGACTAAATTAGTTGACAATATGAGCTTAGATATTATCAGCGATTTAACTCAACACTACCTTTGAACGAACCCCACCCAAATCCAAGATTATGAGTAGGGACTGCGCTGAACATCTCTAGTTCAATGATAACTGCGATAGTTCAATGATAACTGCGATCGCAGTTAGTTATCAGACGCGGTTCTCAAAGTTCTTTCAAGGATTAGTTTACAATAAGCCGCAGTCCACTAATATTGTTTAATCAACACGTTGAGTGAGCGTGCTTAAAAATAGATGAGCAAAATTATTGCGCTGTTCAACCAGTCAGGCGGTGTCTCCAAAACCAGTTTGACAATGAATTTAGGCTACCATTTGGCGAAGCGTTCGCAAAAAGTCTTGTTAGTAGATATGGACCCCCAAGCCTCGCTTACCGCCTTCATGGGCTTGGAGCCATCTGAGTTACAGGAGACTGTCTACGAGTCTATTATGAACGGTTCTGACGCGGCGCTCCGCAAAAACCTTCACAACATGGACTTGCTCCCTTCTAATATTAATTTGAGCGGAGCAGAGCTGGAACTGGTGGTGGCTGACATGAGAGATAGTCGGCTAAAAGAAGTCATTGACCCCCTTAGCTCGCACTATGACTTCATATTGATAGACTGCCCTCCCTCGCTAGGCATCCTATCCTATATCAGCCTAGTTGCCTCCACTCACGTCTTAATTCCGATTCAGACTGAATATAAGGCTCTCAAGGGAACCGAATTGCTGTTGCAAACCATTGCTCGCGTCAGAAAACGCGCTAATCGGAAATTGCAGATTGCTGGAGTGATTCCGACGCTGTACGATACCCGTACTGTACAGGCCTTTCAAAGTTTGCAGTCAATTACTACTTCTCTGGAGAAGATTGGTGCGATTTACCCTGCCGTGCCTCGGACTGTCGCTTTCGCCGATGCGTCACAGCAACACGTACCTCTGGCCGTGTACAATCCAAAACATCCAGCCGTCGCCGTACTCGATACTATTGCACAAGGACTCTTAGCTCTGGCATGAATCAAAAGCGCGACAGTCAGCCTTATCAAATCAAAGGGGTTGAGGCTCTATTAGGAACCAGCGACAGCGAAGATGCCGCATCCTCCCTTGTCTCAATACACAAAATTGTCTTGCCCCAGCAGCAGCCACGCCGCTATTTCGATCCGACAGCCATGCAAGAACTGGTGGAGTCAGTCAAGCAGCTAGGAATTCTGCAACCGCTCCTGGTACGCCCAATAGATGGCAACAAGTACGAATTGGTGGCTGGAGAACGGCGCTATCGAGCCGCTTCGTCGTTAGGTTTGACTGAGATTCCTGTTGTGATTCGGGAACTGACAGA
The DNA here is from genome assembly GCF_015207285.1 of Tychonema sp. LEGE 07203. GTDB lineage: Bacteria > Cyanobacteriota > Cyanobacteriia > Cyanobacteriales > Microcoleaceae > Microcoleus. Next base: position 123,139 of record NZ_JADEXD010000001.1, read on the forward strand.
CACAGAGGCTCTCTCTATTGCACTGCTGGAGAACTTGCAGCGGGAAGATTTGAATGCGATTGAGGAAACTGAGGGAATTCTGCAATTGCTGGCAATGAAATTGAACTCTACCTCCTCGTCAGTTATTGCTTTGCTCGGAGCGGCCGCGCACCCGGAACGCGCCGGTGTGGATAACGTTATCCACAGCTCGGAGTGGGAAATAGTAAGCGATATATTTGCACTCGTCGGGAAGTACACTCCAGAAAGTTTCCGAACCAATCGCCTCCCGTTGCTGAACCTGCCAGATGATGTGATTGGAGCGCTGCGGAAAGGACAGATTGAGTATACTAAAGCCAGAGCGATCGCCCGAGTTAAGGATAGCTCAGAGCGCTCCCAATTGTTAGAAGAGGCGATCGCTCTCGACCTCTCCCTGACCCAAATCAAACAGCGCATTGCCGATTTAAAAGCGAAAAGTACAGGGGAGGCGACTGCACCAAATCACTCACTTAAAAGTCGCGTAGATACAGCTTTGCAGCGAGTGAAAAAGTCTAAGGTTTGGGATGACCCCAAAAAGCAAAAGAAACTAGAGAAGCTGTTAGCTGAACTGGAAGCTTTGGTGGGTGAGGGATTGGAAAAATGAAGCTGATTTTAAAGTAAAACTACTTAAATTTACATTAATTTAAGCTGAGTGAACTACCTACACTGTATCGGCAGGAGCAGTGTAGGCTTCTGTTTTAGAAAAACTTCAAATGTTCTCTGTCCTTATTCGGCTGTACCTCATATCGGTTGAAAACAATTTCGGTTTTTCTCGCCTGAAAACAATTTCGGTTTTTCTCGCCTTAGATCCCGCCACTAATTCTGTATCCAGAATTAGTGGCGGGATCTAAGGCGTAATAGTTAAAAATCCGGCTTTGGGAAAAAATCTGTGCGACCTAAAAATAACGACAAAAAGCTAGTCTCATTAGTATGGTTTCTAGTCTCCCTGTTCATCTCTTCGTTTCTGAGTGCAGTTGGATTATTTCTCAGCCTCTGGGTCATCGTACCAGCGGTCACACTGTCCCTGTTTCCTTTGGCAGTGGGAGCGCCAGAAATTAGCCCTTGGCTTGTAGGTATTAATGCCTCGCCCGAATGCTAACCATCTTCAGACGACAACAAGGCTGGCTCTGCAACACATCCCTGGTGTGTAGCCTGCTTGCCCTGATACTCAGCCTAATCCCCCTGCTACAGTTCCCAGCAGCCAATACACGGATCGCGGTCAAAGTCCAAGCAGTTTTGGGGGCAGACTATTTGGCCACCGTTCCTCAAATTGAACAGGCACAACTACGCCCTCAACCGTTTATCCTAGCAGATGCCTTCCGGGGAATCCCCGTCCGGGAAGTTCGCATTCCTGAAGGCGTTGTATTTGCTTTCCCCGGATCGAGTGAAACTGAAACTCAACCTTTACCGGCGGATGCAAATTGGTAGATATCCGGCGATCGTCATCCTCTAGAGAAGAGCTTGGCAAAGAGACAGTCCAAATAGTAATGAGGAATTTAGCCGCTACATGGCAGGGAGGGGCTATTGCGTAGTAGCAATAGATTACCACCACGCTCCCCAGTATCGGTTTCGGGTTCAGTTGGAGGACGTAGAAGCTGCTCTGTCATATATCAAAACCCATGCCGATGAGTGGTTCATTGATATTGACAGAATTGCTCTGATGGGAAGATCAGCCGGTGCCCGTTTAGCATCGCTTTATGCTTATCGTTCAACTACAGTTCCAGTTCGGGCAGTAGTGAATTATTACGGACCAAATGACCTGCTCCGGGGATATTATGACCCACCTTTTCCCGACCCCGTAAACGTCCGAGCTATTCTGCGAGCCTTTCTGGGAGGAACCCCCGACCAATTAAGAGAGCTTTACTTTACCTTCAAACTTCTCCCATCAATTATGTTAGACCCAACCTTCCCCCTTCTCTACTGGTTTATGCAGGTCGCGACCATATAGTTGAGGCAAAGTTTGGACGCTCTCTACGAACAATTACAAGCCACTGGAAACCGTGCGGTAATGGTCGAAATTCCTTGGGCTGAACACGCCTTTGATGCGGTTTTTAATGGTGTGAGCAATCAACTGGCTTTGTATTACACAGAACGCTTTTTGGCTCCTGCTCTGAAGTCTTCTAATTACCAACCAAAATAAAGAAAAATCCTCAAAAACGAGCCTGACAACCCGCTCGACTTTAGTCCAGGGATCAAAGGCAGCAGGAGAGTTTAAATTATGGCTGCGTAAATTTTTAGCAGGGAGCTGATACGTAAATGAACACGTAACAGCCGTGAGCCTCCCAAAGCTTTATGTCCCCAGCTTCAAGACGCAACAAGAGACGCCAACTTCTGGAACTGTACGGAAATCACTGCTACTGGTGCAATAAGTCCATGCAGAAATCTGAAAGAACCATCGAACACTTACAGCCTAAAAGTCGAGGCGGGTCTAACGCACTCTCCAACCTGCGTTTAGCCTGCTTCAGTTGCAATAATTCCCGTGGTAACAGCCTCTTGCCTCCTCCCGGCAAGAATTTACGCACACAAAGAGCTCAACCACATGAGAAAATAGCTTATGATTTTCGCACGATCGCGAATTTTCATAGCTAATAAACAAACTAACTTGCTCCTCAAAAAAGTCGCATGGATGACCTAGATGGACGGTTAAGCGCTCTAATTGCACAGGTGCGCCAACACCCCGCCCCAAGCAAAAAATGGCGACCAGCCATGAACAAGCTGTTATTGCAAATTCAGCAACTACCAGGACTCAAAAAATCAGTCCATCAAGATTATCCTGAAGCCCTCAATCGTACTTTTGAATGGGTTAGTCGCGAGATTGCTAAATTTGAGCCGCGCCCGCCTTCTGTTTCAAAAAGTTTGGTTAACTGGATCAACGGCTACCTGAGTTGGCGAATTCAAGATTTGTACTCTCCTGACAAAGATGCTCCAATTAGTTTAGATGCACCGATCGCAGCAGATATTGGGAAAACAACTCGGCTCGAACTATTACCTGATTTTCCGCTCAGCGGGTTGGATGGCATGATTGAAAGTGTTCAGAAAGAAACCACTCAGCGAATAGGTCTCCAACTAGAACTTTACATAGAGCAAGATCCAGAAGGCAAGCTAAGAAATAGCTACCCTCGTTCTAACCCGGAGTGCAACTGCCAATTCCTCAGCATGAGAAGAGTATTAAAAGAACCTCCTGACAAGTTTCGAGACTTAGCCAAAGAGTTAAAGGTTAATTACACAACCCTGAATTCTCACTGGAACAGAAAATGCGAACCCTCGTTGCAAGAAATAGCCCGCACTCTAGGATATAAACAGGAACCACAACCATGAACATCGCAGAACTACCTCTGTTAACAGTACCAATAGAGTTAAAAGCTCACGAAATGGCGCGACAGTTGGCAGCCGTTCAAAGTACAGTCCAAAAAGGAAAACGAGTTTACTTGAATGCACTCGCAGTTTACGCAGTTCATAGCTATTTAAAATGGCTGCAAATAGAAACACATTTGGAAGGTTCTGATAGCTTCAATCCAGCAAAAACGACACTAGCTAATGTCGCTGACTTGGTAATTCCTGGCATTGGCTCCTTAGAATGCCGCCCAGTTTTACCTGGTGAAACAACCATCTTCTTACCCGAAGAAGTAATAGAGAATCGGATTGGATATGTAGGAGTACAGTTTAGCGATCGCCTTGACTCCGTGCAACTATTGGGATTTGCTCCAAGCTTAGATAGCTCAAATCCACCGCAACAACTCGCGGTAGCAGAACTGATGCCGATCGACGCTTTAATTGAACAGATTACTCGTTTAGAAGAAGCGATCGCCTTCTTAGAAACTGACGATCCAGTGGCGATACAGGTACGCTCCACGATCCAAACTCAATCGCAGAGCAATATTGTTGCCCAATTAGAGCGTATTTATCGAACTTGCGAAGAGTACGAGTGGCGGTACGCAGGGGGAGAGATGTTAGCTGGGAGTACCGCAGGAGGGGAATTTACTCGTGAAAGTGCCGATAGCGCCGACACTGATTTAGAAGATTTAGCCGAAGCACTGCTGGAGAAGTTAGCAGAAATATGGAGGGATGCTGCGTAATTTTGGAAGGGATAGCTGATGTGTATATGTAGTCTCCCCTTCGTAACCTGTAAAGAATATGGCAAAAGGATTCGGCCCGAAGAAAACTCCCCAAACGACAAAACGCCAGACAGCTTATTTCAAGCTGATTCAAGCGATCCTCGAATGTCCTGGTGGTAAGGAACTGAAGATTTTAAGGAAGCACCCGGACTTGGTGGATGTTGGTTTGGTGGAAATGATGGAAATGGTAGCGACAATGCTGGTAGCACAGAGGGAGATTTCTGGTGCTAATTTGTTAATCGATTTGGCTGTTTTTATAACTGAAGAACTGCAATACAGGAATTTTTACACAGGAATAGATTGCTCACCAGTAAAAGGCTCTTTTGTTAAAGCTCCAGCTTTATTGTGGGAAGTATTGCGGACAATTTTATTAAACGGGGACGAACAAACAGCTTACCAGATACTAGCAATTAACTCAGACAAACTGAATGAAGATTTTTTGCAGCAATTTCGCCTCTGGATAGATTGTACACTCCTGAGAACCCAGCCAAAAATAACAAAAGCGATCGCGGCAGGTATTGGGTATTTCAGCGCGATCCTCTGGCATTTTCCACTGGGCAATAGAGCAATTAACCTGGAAATTGCGATCGCAGGTTTTGAAGGATCTGCCAAGATTTTGACTCGTGAGATTGAGCCACAAGTGTGGGCGAAAACCCAAAGCGATTTAGCCCCAGCATACCGCAATCGGATTTGGGGCGATCGCTCCGAAAACCTTGAAAAAGCCCTAACCGCTTGCACCAATGCTTTGCAAATTTTCACTCGCGATACTTCTCCCCAAGAGTGGGCGATGGTGCAAAATAATCTCGGTCTTGTTTACAGTGACAGAATCGTCGGAGATGAAGCTGAGAATTTAGAAAAGGCGATCACTTGCTATGAAGAAGCCTTGCAAGTTGTTAGCCGTGATCGAGCTCCTGAACTTTGGGGAACACTGCAAAATAACCTGGCACTTGCTTACACTCGCCGAGTTGAAGGAGAGCGAGCGCAAAATTTCGAGAAAGCGATCGCGTGTTATCAAGTTGCCTTAAAAGTTCGCACTGATTCCGATTGGGCTAGTAGCCAATTTCACCTTGGTCTTGCCTATAGCGAAAGGATTTTAGGGGACAAAATCCAGAACCAGGAACGGGCGATCGCAGCCTACCACGCCGCATTACAAATTTATACTCCCGAAACCTATCCAGAAAGATGGGCTAAAACCCAGTTAGATTTGGGTTTTGCTTACCGCAAATTGGCACAAATTGCTAATGCTTTAACCTGTTTTCAAGCAGCTTTAAAAGTTTTTACTCCTACTTCGTTCCCTAGAGAGTGCATCGAAACCGGACTTGAGTTGGGAAAGGTAGCATTGGCTACTGGCAAAAAGGCAGAAGCTTTTGAAGGTTTTGAGATTGTAATTGAAGCTGTAGAGATGCTCAGCCGTTGGGGTGATTCTGAATCTTTACATCAAGAAATTCCTGCAAAGATTTCTGCTTACACACAAATAGTAGCGCTTTGCATGGACTGTGGAGAACTAGAAAAAGCCAGATCATATGCTGAACGCTCAAGTTCTCCTGTTATTTTAGACATCCTAGAAAATGTTCAGATCCAGCAAATAACTTCAACTTCACAGTTTCTTATTAAAGTTTTAGACACCGTTGCCAAAAGCGAAAATAATTCGCAAGCTTTGTACCAGCTTCTAGAAGCCAACTTAGATAAACTAGACAACAGTTTTGTGGAAAGATTAAGTATAATAAAGTTTGATATATCTCAATTAGGGCCAGGGGAAGCAATCAATTTAGCGGCAAGAGTTCTCAACTTTAGCAGCCTGATTGAAGATTTTCCCGAAGGCAATGCAGAAAACAACTGGAAGATTGCTAAGACAGGCTACGAAGTTGCTGCTACTGTTTTTACCGAAGAAAACTTCCCCGAACAATGGAATTTTATTCAACATAAAATCCGCCCTAATTTACCATTGGAATTATTGGAAGTTATTTCCGAAACTAAAGGTAAAATTCGAGTTGATACTTTACTTGAACATGAGCGAGAGCAACTTGAGAAGTATTTTGTTAAAATAGCGCAAAAACTTATATCGTTTAAAGCTGATCCAGAACCCATAGACGAACTTTTTATCAAGTGGGTACAGAAAATATTGCTTGACGCTAACCAAGAGCAACTTGACGAAATTTTTGTTAAGGAGATACCAGATGAAGCCGATGCTATGCTATCTGAAGTCCCACCTGAAAAAAGAAAAGAAATTGCTTCTGGTATTTTGGTTTTAAGTTTGCACATCCACCAATTAAAAAAAGGGAATGAGGCTAATAATTTAGAAATTGCGCTCGCAGGTTACGAAATTGCTTCCACAGTCTTTACCCGCGAAGCTTTTCCAGAAGAGTGGACATTTTGTCAGATGTTCCTCGGTAAGATTTACCACCACCGTTTTAAGGGCGATCGCGCCGACAATCAAGAACAAGCGATCGCTTACTGTCAAAATGCTCTACAAGTATATACCCGCGAAGCCTCTCCAGAAAACTGGGCCGCAATTCAAAATACATTATCTCTTGCCTATGACAACCGAATTCGGGGAGATCGGTTAGAGAATGCAGAATTGGCGATCGTGGCAGGCGTTGCTGCAATGGAAGTTCGCACCCGCGAAGCAATGCCTGAAGAATGGGCCCAAGTGCAAAACAATTTGGGCATCGTTTACTGCGATCGCATCTACGGCGACAAGGCGGAAAACTTGGAACAAGCGATCGCTTGTTATCAAAACGCCCTGTTATTCCGCACCCGCGAAGAATTTCCTGAACTTTGGGCGCAAACTCAAATGAATCTGGCATCTGCTTACCGCCAGCGACTTCATGGCGATTGGGTAGAAAATGTTGAGAAGGCGATCGCAGCTAACAAAAAAGCATTACAAGTTTACACTCAAGACGAGTTTCCCGTAGATTGGGCTAGAGTAAAAATGAATCTGGCTAATGCTTATTTGCATCGACTTCAGGGCGATCCAAATGAGAATTTAGAAATAGCTATTGCCGCCCATAAAGCTGCCTTACAAATCTTTAACCAGGATGAGTTTCCTACAGAGTGGGCTATGGTTCAAATGAATCTGGGCAATAGCTACCTCAGCCTTGAGCGAAACGAAGAGGCGATCGCCTGTTATCGAAAAGCAATGGAAGTCTTCACGCCAACTGCTTTCCCATTTGAGTGCCTGAAGACTGGAGAAATGCTAGGAAACAGAGCATTTATAGCTGGAGATTGGCAGTTAGCCATTGAGGGATACGGTATCGCAATCGAAGCCGTAGAAACCAGCCGTACTTGGGCAACTTCTGAATTTCGCCGCCAAGAAATTATAGCAGAGGCGATCGACATTTATGCAAACATCGTGCAAGCTTGCATCAATAATAAGCAGTTAGATAAAGCTGTTGAATACGTAGAGCGATCGCGCTCTAAACGCCTCGTAGACTTAATGGCAAGCAATGATCTCTACTCAAGTGCAGAAATTTCTGCTGAAATTCAAGAGTATTTACAGGATTTTGAACGCCTACAGCAACAAATTGACCAGGAACGAGGGCGCAATCAACCTAGCAACGACTTTGATAATAGCAAACTTGATAACAGCCGTGCAGCACTAGCAGCTTACAATCAAACAATAGCTGATCGGGAAGCTGAAAAACTCCTAATTTGGGAACAACTTCGTCGCTTAGATCCGGTGCTTGCGGGTCAAATTCGAGTCAATCCTCTCAAATTTCCATCCATCCAGCAGCTTATCGACAAACCCACCACTGCAATTATTAGCTTTTACACCACTGTTAGCGACACCTTTATCTTCGTAGTGCGGCAAAACGAGATTACCCTGCAAAGTTGCGCTGATTTAGGATTTGAGACTTTGCACGGATGGATTTTCCAAAATTGGTTAGGACAATATGTTGAAGATAACAATTCTTGGAAAGAAGAGTTCGTTGGGATGTTAACTGAACTGGCACAACAGTTAAATTTAAACGATCTAATCTTATGGCATTTAGAAGGAATTTCGGAACTGATTATAGTTCCTCATTTTGCCCTTCACCAAATCCCCTTCGCTGCACTACCCATCGGAGACAACCGATATTTAGGAGACAAGTTTCTCATTCGTTACGCACCTAGTTGTCAAGTCTTAGAATTCTGCCAGCAACGCCCTTCCCCCGGCAATAATCTAAACTGTGGCACTATTGAAGATGCGACGGGCGACTTGCCTTGCGCCAGCTTTGAAGGAGAGCAAATCGCAGTTTTTTATAGTATCCCAGACAATCAACGCTTAAAAGGTCGCCATCAAGCTACTGTTAGTAACTATCGAGAACTGGCGCAAACCGTCCAAATCCTCCACTCTAGCCACCACGCCCAGTCGCGCTTTGACAATCCCTTTGAATCGACATTAATTTTAGGAGATGGCTGCATTACTTTAGGTCAGCTAATGACTCCTGCATGGCGTCTCCCTCAGTTGTCGGATGTATTTCTTTCCTGCTGCGAAACAGGATTGGGATTGAGTGAAATTACTGGTGATATCCTCACTTTTTCAACTGCTTTTTTGTCGGCGGGAGCCAGAAGTGTTATCAGTACGCTTTGGGCTGTCGATGATTTAGCTACGGCGCTTTTCTCCATTTTTTACTATCAAGAGTGGCAGCAGGGAAAGAATCGCCCAGAAGCTATGAGACAAGCTCAAGTTAAGTTGCGAGAGCTTACGGGCAATACCTTAGCTGCTAGTTATAAACCCCAACTCACAGAACTTTTGAAACAGAAACGTGAAGAAACCCACACCCTCCGCAAAATATCCGAGGCAGAACGAAAAGCTTGCTCCTCCGGTTCCTCAGAATATCAGCAATGGGATGAAGAATACAAAAAGTATGATAAAATTGGCAAACAAATTTATTTATCTCTCAAAAATTTAGATAAATATTGTCAAGAATTAAAGCCGTTCTCTCACCCTTTTTACTGGGCCGCTTTTACCTGCACTGGGATTCGGTAAAATAGACTATTAAAGAGGAATTTAGCCACACCTGAATAAACCAGTATAGCAGTTCGTTCGAGCATTAGTTAGGAAAGTTCAACTAATTCCGCAGGAGCCTCACGTTTCACCGCAACGGGAGAGTGTGAGAGGAATGGGGGTAAAAATTGGGGGTTCGATACCAGGTGCAGATTTGGGTTCGACTGCTTTAACAGTAGTGAGAGGAATGGGGATAAAAGTTGGGGGTTCGATACCCCCAACTTTTACAATTTCTTGGCTAGTATTCGCAGATAATCTCGCTCACAAATCATTTTGAGTCCTAAATACTGTATCGCAGTATTTCAACCATATTTCCTTGGACTAGGAGTGTGAGACGAGAGTTAACAGTTTCGGTAAGTTTCCCCATAGTCTTGTAGTCGATTATTATCCGAACATATAAATCTAAACTTAGCGTACCAAACCAGCCAGCAGCCCCGACGCTTCCCGCTGCAAGCTCTGCCGATTGTCATCGTAGCAATTAAGGACGTTCGAGCTCGTATGGCGGCTCAACTTCTGCGCCATTCGCGTATTGCCGTTGCTTGCATCTAACAGCGTCGTAATTGCAGCGTGGCGTATTCTGTGCGGGCTGATTCTTTTAGGAATTCCCGCAGCGGAGCAAGTTGAGAAAACAAGCTTGTAAATAGCGTACCCGCTCAACCTCAACCCGTATTCCCGCTTTGTCAAAGCGATAAATAAAGGCTCTTGGGGCATTGCAGCTCCCCGCACGCTCAGCCAATCAGAAATCGCATCTGCCGTCGCGCTATGCAAGTCAATTAGCTGCGCTTGAGTTCCCCTACCTTTGCCGTAAATATTCAAAGTTCGGGCTAGCGGGTCAAAGTCGCCTATATTGGCTCCGCCGAGCTCCCCCCGGCGCAACGCATTGTCCCACAGCAGCCGGAGAACTGCATAGTCGCGCTTTCCCTGGGGCGTACTCCGGTCGGGAATGGACAACACCGACTGCATCGCCGCCACATTCTCAGAAGCAACTCGGCCAAACCCTGTAGTATCCCGGTAAGGAACCACCTTCTCTCCTTCAACATCTACCAAACTCCACTCGCACTCGCCCACCTTCCGAGCAAAATTCACCAAACTTTTGATAGCCGCCAGCCGCCGATTAATCGTCGCTTCCTTGAGTCCCTTGTCGATTAGTTTGGCTTTATACTTGAGAACCACCGCGACAGCGGCGAAGCGGTTCAGCCGTAGGAACTCGCGCACTAATGCCGGATGCGGTTCCTGCCCCGTCATTGTCATAAAAAAATCGTACAAATCTTTCTCATAAGCCCCCCTTGTGTTGACAGAGCGCTTGGCAGCTAACAGCTCTGCCACTAGGTCGCGCGTCGAAGCTATCTCTCCAAAGGAATTAGCAGCGTGTTCTAAGTCCATAGCCGGCCTCATAATGTGCCTTTCCAGACCAGATTACCCGATCGAGAGGTGCAAATAGCACAAGATTCAACCTTGAAAGACAACTTGAATACGTGCAGAAAATTTGCTGGGCTGTAAAAATACTCAGTTTCAATTTTGAGTCTCAACACTACTTATAACTAAAATTTATTGACGATTTGACGATTCTCCTGAACTTCCCTGTTTGTAAAGGTTTCAACTTCTAAGCTTCATTGACGATTTTTGACATTGTTTTTGACGATTCTCCCCAAATGCTTTCCAACTATAAGTTTGGGGAATAGCCCCTCTGTTTTTGACGATTCTGACGATTGGTTGATCGACCTGTCGCGATCGTCATTGACGACTTGCGCCTGACATGATCCGGTCGCCACTGCTATCTGATTGACAATCGTCAATGACGATTCTGAATTGTCAAAGCTGTTATTGACGATTGAAGTGCTTATGGAGTAAAAGTTTTAGGGAATCGTCAAATCGTCAACGCTAATTTTAAGCTTTTGCAAAAAAGGGATCGGCAGGCATTCGCGATCACACTCGGGGGCAACTAACTTCCCTGTAGCGTTTTGAACCAGCATCCGACATAACCTTGGCTTTTGAGGACTTGATGCCTCACGAGTGTCCTAACTCAAGGTCACGACAAATTTTGTTTGACGATTTGACGATTCTTCTAAACTATCCTAGTTATAAGGCTTTCAGCTTCTAACTTTCATTGACGATTATTGACATTGTTTTTGACGATTCTCCCCAAACACTTTTTCAGCATGGATTTTGGGGATATACTGCAAATTTTTGACGATTTTGACGATTGCTTGACGCCCATCGCCCTATCAAGCTGGCAGGGAAGCCGATTGTCCTTGTTATCGCGGGAGCGGGCGATCGTGAATTTATTGGGATGTGGCTGGGGAATCGTCAATGACGATTTTCAATCGTCAAAGCTGCTATTGACGGGGGAACTGCTTGATGTGTAAGAGTTTCAAACTATCGTCAAATCGTCAATGCAATTTTTAAATTAGCGGTAATTAGATGCCGGATAGTCCGCCGCGATCGTCCACAACCAACTTGCACCCCAGCATTTTCCGCTTTTCTCCTAACACAGCTTCTACAAAGGGGTTGGGATTCAGTGTCAAGCCGTGAACCAGAGCGCGACTAAAAAAGAAATTTTCTTTGACGATTTGACGATTCTCCTAAACTCTTCTATTTATAAAGCTTTCAGCTTCTAGCTTTTATTGACGATTATTGACATTAATTTTGACGATTCTCGATAAACGCTTTCTCTGCAAGGGCTGTGGGAATGTACTGCGAGTTTTTGACGATTCTGACGATTGCTTGACAACCTCTGGTGGACAAGCGAACTGCCACTATCACATGAACTCGATGTAAGCGAATGAGCAGGACTTACGCAGTTACTCTATATATAGTTATTTAATGTAGACTTTAATTTACTAAAACACTATATATACCGTTTTTTGTAAGTCCCGCGAGTAAGGTCAACAATGAATCGTCAATGACGATTCAGAATCGTCAAAGCTATTACTGACGATTGAAGTGCTTACGGGGTAACAGTTATAGGGAATCGTCAAATCGTCAACACAAAATTTGGTGTACTTGGAGTTTTCTATGATTCTGACGATTGCTTGACGAGTCCAGCTTGCCGAACTAGCAGTTTGTAGGTTGCCGCTGTTACCAGTATGCTCACCTGGGGCCGATCGTAAATCTCTTGGGATGTGCTGAGGAATCGTCAATGACGATTTTCAATCGTCGAAGCTGTTATTGACGAGGGAACAACTTGTTCTGTGGGAGTTTCAAACTATCGTCAAATCGTCAACGCAATTTTTAAACTAGCGGTAATTAGGTATCCGGTGACAATTGTGCTCGCCCACAACCGACTGGACTTTATTTAGTTTCTTCCGCTCTTCTCCCAACACAGCTTCTTTCTTGAGGCAACAGACGAAGGTTTCAATGCTCAGCTTTAGCCCTGGCTGCCAACAGTTACAAATTTCGCCCAACGTGGAAGACGATTATAGTGAACTGTTCTCTCTGTAAAGGTTTTAGCTTTTAAGAATCATTGGTGATTTTTTACAAAATTTTTGACCACGACTCACTCCGCGACAAAAAATGTGGTGGTTTGATGGGTTACGCTATCACTTCGCACCTTACATATAGAGGTTTTGCGTAAGTCTGGTTGACGATTCTCGCTTAAGAGTTCACTCCACATGAGGCAAGAGGGATGCGCTACCTGGTTTTGACGATTGAAGTGCAAATACCCGCTAAGGTCAGATTTCTATCATGCGGTTTGAGGAATGCCCTGCCAGGTTTTGACGATTCTGACTCCGGTGCGAGCAGCCCCGCCGTGTAGAGCGCTCCAGGCGGGTCAGCGATCGTCAATGACGGTTGAGAATCGTCACAACTGTCATTATTGATAACGTAATCGCTTACTCTGGAAGACTTTGGAAGAATCGCTGCTGTCGGAGGACGGCATTTTTTGCAAGTTGCCACAAATACCCTGGACTGCACTTGCAACTCGGTTCGCGCGATCGCTCAATAGCTTGCAACTAATACCATTTCCGAAAAATTCTGCAACAGTAGCAACTTTTTTGTTGGCTTTGACTTGCGAATCAACCCAACGCTCGTGTTTGTAGCAGGGTTTTTCGGAAATGATATAACCGCCAAAACGTGGCCGAGCAACAATTATCTTAGAATCCGCCACTTGAAAGACTTGCCGACCTTTTTTGTTTCACCGAGGTTCATCGAAACCATTTGGTTGAAGACCGCAGCCGTAAAGTCCGTGTTCGACATCTGGCGCAGTTTAGCTCCTGCAACGAGTTCGCGACAGTTGCGGTATGCTTCACGGGTGCTGATCCAACCTTCAGCAACCGTGTCCCGCAACTCTTCTGATTTCTGAATCAGTTTCTGGATGACCGGGACTGTATCGTCCTCATCTTGCTGCTGCCCTTTGTAAAGCACTTCAGCCTGGTTGATGTAGAAGTAGCTGGTGGCGATCGCCTTTTGAATGATGTCGGCCCCAATCAAGGTAGGGATTTCAATCTCAAAAGGCTTCTCGGAATGTTCCCTGCCTGAGAGCTTCCACTCTTCTTTCAACTGCAAGTAAGTTTTGAGGGTGCCGTCCAGGTTTTTCAACTTGCAGATTTCGTGCAAGCAATGCAGGATGAGGGCAATCCGCAGGCAGTACCCACTCCACTTGGACATGGCTAGCTGGAAGCCTTCATTCAGTTCAGCTTCTTCGCGCTCGACCATCGGGTTGAAAAAGTGCTGTTCGTAGTAGTCGGCAGCCGAGTCGCTGAGGTGGTAAGTGATCGGAAAACCCTGGTAAACAGTGCGGTTCGTTTCATCTTTGAGCACTTCGCCTGTTTCCTCATTTTGAACGGGACGATAGTGCATTTTGAGGACGGAAAGTTTGTGGTAGATGTCTTTGAGAAAGGCGTCAATGTCGGGGTAGGGCAGTCGCGTCCGCCGCCGTTTGGGCATCTGGGCCAAGCAGATTACCCACCGGGCCATCCAGCCGCTGGAAATTTTGCGGGGCGTCATCTCTTCGTCGAGCGTCTTGCGCTGGATGGTGCCGGTGATGGGGACGCACGACCTCTCCACCTCGACTCGGCGATCGCGGTCAATGAGGATGACTTTGGGACCGCCGCCGTTGTTGAGGGTGAGGTAAAAAGCTTCGTCGTCCCCCTTGCCAGCCCGATATTTGTTGAGGGCTTTGAAGAAGCCGTCGATTTCGTCGCGGTGGACGAGGAAGCCGCGCGGATTTTCGTTGATGGTGCGGATTAGGGCTTCTACGGTGATGTGTTCGACCCAATACTCGCGGGGAACGGGTGGGGGCAGGAGTTCTTCTGGCGGGCTGTCAGGGTCTCGATTTTGCTGGGTGGCTTTTTGTGCTTCTTTGTAGCTTTTGAGGGCAATGCAGTATTCGCTGTTAGCATCCTGCTGCAAGAGCCGGATGGGATTGACCATAACTTCTTGAGTTTGACTTTTGAGCTTCCCCGACCGGGCGGTGCTGATTGTCCACAGCACGCAGGACTTTTGTCTGAATCCAGGCCAAGCAACAACTTCAGCGGCCGTGCCGATCGCGCAGCCGAAGGTTGACCAACCTACTGTCATCAGGTGTTCGGCGCTGGTGGGCATTGCAGCAGCGATTTGTGCCAGGATGCAGGCAATTTCAGGCGGTAAAATTTGGTGCAAGTCGAGACTCTGCTTGCGCTTGCTAACTAAATCTTCAATAAGGGTTTTTTCGCTTTCGACTTCTGCGAACTGCCATTCTTGCAGTCGGGTTAAAACGATTTGTTCGACGTATTTGGGGTCGAGTTCCAAAGCTTGAGCGATTTGGGCGCACTCGGATCTTCGTTCTGACAGGGGAATGTTGCCCCGTTCGAGGAGCCGATCGATATATTTCAGGAGCAGGTTTTCTTTCTCTTTACTGTCAGAATCCGGCGGGTAAAAATTATCTGTAACCTGACCGTTGTTTGGCGGGATGCTCTCTGACGCTACATCATCTGCTTGTAACTTTTGAGAGTTGAGCTGCTGCTGGCTCGCTGTCAGTGATGCCCTGGGGCGCTTGTCGATACCCCATTCTCCTAAAATCCTGTCTTTAATGTGAGGGGGGCATGAAGCCTGGAAGGTTTCTCGATCCAGCCGGTAAATCTTTTTCCAGCAATTTTCAGAGTCTCCGCTGTGATATTCGGCGGCGGTTTGGCAAGCGGAGGGGCTAATGGTTTTGAGGATGCGCTGCCATTTGTAGGGATCTCGGCTGCTGTCTTCCATTTGCCCCCAGGCGTACTCGGCTAAGATTTCAGTGGTGCCGGAGTAGGAGATACTGTAGCGGTGGCAGAACTCTTCCCAGCCGTAGCATTCGGAGGCGAGAGCGGTCAGGGCGTCGGAGCGATAGCCTGTTTTGGCACCACCTGTCAGAATGTCTTTGGCGCGGTGGGAGAGGAGGTCTTCTAGGCGAATTGCGCCGGGGACGTAACTTCCTGCAGAACGGGGCGAGGTGTTGGCAGGAATAGACGGGTGCTGTTGCCGTGTTGGGTAAATACCAACATCTTCCGGTTTGGCAACTGTAGGCGGATATGCAACAAAATATTCCCAGCGGTATGGGATGCCGTTCGCGCCGACAGTAGGGGGCAGCAGGGTGTGACCGCCGTTTCGGGCAAGCAGTTCGCCCATTCGGGACCTGTCTCGATCTAGGCTGAAGGCTGTCCAATCTGGTTCTTCTGTGAAGGCGAGGATGACTCGGTATCCGCCCGAAGGGGTGCGAAATCGAGGGGCGACATTCAGGAGGGGGTAGTCGTTGAACCACTGTTCAAGGCGCGCCTCAAAAGCTTGTGGCGAGGAGAAGACTTTTTCTTTGCGATCTAGATCGACAAAGGCGATGTAGTGACCATGTGCATTAGGTCCGCCGCCGAGAGTGCCGATGCCAGTGGTGCGGGCGAACCACTTCGTTAAGTTTGCCTGAGTTGGCAATTGGTTTTGATAGGGTTTCCAACTGACTTTGACTGCTTTTCCTTTCTGGTTTATCCAAGCAGGCGCTTTGCCTCCGGGAACGTCGCAGTCCCTTTCGCATTCCTTGGGACATTCCGGCAGCGCAGGTCGGCCCAAGCAATTGTGGAGCCAGTCGATTGTCTGGGCGAGCGTTTGGGGAGCCTGATTAATGTCGCTCATCGGCGCACTCCCAAGCGATATGAGAGGAATTGGGCGATGCCTGTTTTGACATCTTCCAAGTGCCGGCTCCGGGTTACCGAGAAGTTTTTGCTAAAAATTTGGCAATCTGTGTTGGCAAACCTCCTAATTTTGCTAAAGTTAAATAGCATCCAATTTTGCCTCCCCAGCCAAAAAGCTTTATGCAGCTGTGGATGCAGGTCAGTCTTCATCAAAAACCTCCATTTTGACCCCAATCATTTACCAATAGTAAATCTAGATTCACCCACAGTGAATTAAGGTGACAAATCTTAATGCTGATTTATGAAGCCTTCCACAATACGTTGAAACGTTATGACATCAGTGGCAAAGCCCTAGCTGGAGTTGCTGGGGTCAGCGAGAGTCTTGTGTCGCAGTTTAGACACGGCAAGAAGGGTGTAACGGACGAGATGCTCGACAACCTGTTGCAGGCGATGCAGAAGATTGCTCCGGGAGCACGCAAACATTTTTGTTCGCTGGTAGCTGGGGAGCTGGTGGAAGGAGCGGGTGTGGAGAATGCAATTAAGGAGATTTCTGCTGAGGATATTCCTGAATTGTTGATGGCGATCGCGCGTTGCTGGAAATCAGTTGACCATCCATCAATTTATGCAACAAGTGCGTTGATGGAGTTCCATCGCTAAAATGGTAGCACTCTAAGATAATAGATGTAGCGCCAAATTTTTAATAATTTTAGGCGGGGAAAATTAACCTTTAATGCGGTCGGGAATTAATTTTACTACTTATTTTACCCAAATATAACAACAAAAAGTAGTTATTTATCAACTAAAAGTACCATCACAACTTGGATAGTGGTGTATCTTCAGCAAAATGGCGCAAATTTAGACCATAAAAGGTCGGGATATTAGCCTTTTGCCAAAGATGCCAGCAGAGAGTGGTAATGTCACTCATGCCAATAAAAGGTTTCAAATACCTAGCAATTAGTTGGTAGTCTATATGTGGGAGTATTTCACTAGCCTGAAATCTTACGGTAGACAAAGCTCAACACTACGAATTATCTAATCGTTGTTATCAAACCCATTTACTATATGGCTGAACATCATCCTTTAGGGGATATAGAATATCTCAGAGAAAATCTTCTCAAGAGCTATAAGCTTGGCTTTCCAATTCTCAAAGAATTAATTCAGAATGCTGAGGATGCAGGCTCTACCTATTTTGATTATGGATGGATTGATGGTATACCAGAGGCGAATCATCCTCTCCTGAAATCTCCAGCCTTATTCGTATTGGATAACGGCAAATTTACTGAGGAAAATGCCAGATCAATTCGATTCATTCTTGGAGGAAGCAGTAAACCTAACCAGGAGAACACGATTGGAAAGTTTGGACTTGGATTGAAGAGTGTGTTTCACCTATGCGAAGCATTTTTTTACATTAGCCCTGAAATAGAAAACGCAAAAAAACCACGACGATTTGATATCTTTAATCCTTGGGCAGAACAAGATGGAGATCACTATCATGAAGGATGGGATAATTTTTCTCAGGATGACTGCAAGAAAATTCAAGCATTGCTGAAACCTCTTCTTAATCGTGAAGAATATAGCTCGGAATGGTTTATTCTTTGGATTCCGCTTAGACAGCGTACCCATAGTACACAAAAGTCCGAAGAAGATGGTATCCCGCTAGGTCATATTAAATACTCAGATGACGACTTTTTCGGCAACATTTCTCCTAGCTTCTTAGACGAAGAAACTACCAAACAAGAATTTGCATTACTTTTACCTCTGCTCCACTCTTTGCAGACTGTTCGTTACTGGTCAAGAAGTTTAGAACAAGAAAAGTTTTCTATATCAATTGGTGCTAGCGATCGCCGCTACTCATCCTTATCTCAACAAAATCAACTTTTAGAGCCACATTCCTTTAAAGGAAATATCACCATTAGTAGTGAATCTAAAATTGAGTTCAACTTTTCAGCAAAAGAACTTATTCTGGACACTCCTACTTTTAATGATATTCTTTCGAGACCTAACTTTCCGAGCAAGTTCAAGCATATTAAACCTCACATTGCTGTGGTTCTTAGCCACTGGAGGACATCTCCAGAAAAACAATCTACTTTGACTATACGGAATGCTGTTTTTCTTCCAATTGGTTCCCCTTCAGATTTGGATATTTCTGGAAAATCGTCACGAAGCTACTGCTTGACGTTACACGGATATTTCCTTGTTGATTTTGCTCGGACGGGAATTCTTGGTTGGAATGCAGAAGATTATAGAATCAATAGCCAAAAAGTTGAGGGAGATGATGGAGATAGTCTACTCAAAAAAGAGTGGAATTCGGCTCTTTACGAGAAATTATTGGCAGAAGTGATACCAGAACTGAAAAATTTACCTGAGTCAGATATTACTTCTGTTTGTCAGGCACTCAAGAATTCTAACCTCTTCAAAAATAATAAGGAGAGTATTTGTAGTAAATGGCAATTTGTATATCAAGTAGACAGAAAATCTTCACAATGGACAATCAGCCCTTCACAGGAAGAAAAGCGCATTTTAAAAATACCTAAAATACCTGAACCAGTTTGGGAAATTGCATCAAATTTTGAAGATATTGCTCGTGAAGTGTATTTAATTCAAGATAACTCTCCTAATTTGATTCTTTCCAAACGCTTAAATTCTTGGCAAGATAACGATATTATTCGTATTTTTGCTCCTCCTTTTGATTATGGAAAAGTATTTACGGATTCAAATGTTATTAACTTCTTTATTGAACTTCTGAAGTCTCCATCAAAGGAATTGAGTTATCAACTTCAGAAAACGTGGAGACAGTTTCTTCAGAAAGTTTTTCAAGAAACCGGAATACCAACTGAAGCGATGGGGGATTCAGTTCGTAAGGCGATCGCTCTCCTTGATGAATGCAACTGGTTTGAACTTAAGTGTTGCGACTCACAATTATTTCAAGATTTATCCAGGGAACATCTTGATATTCTCCTCATTCCCCAGAAGTTCGCTCCGCCAAGTAAGTCTAGCCCTAAAATCTCTGGAAATGATGCAGAATTGTTAATTCCTCACCTAATAAATTATCGAGAAAGGAACCTTCAACAAAGTAAACAGTTAATACAGCAGGTAGTTGAGGCTATTCCTTCTGTAGAAATACCTAAATTTCGACAAGCCGTTAATAATTTAAAGTTGGTTCCCGGATTTAACTGTCGCAGCAATTGTAAGGTTTTTTATTCCTATATAGAAATTGTAGGGCTACAGAAACAAGGATTACTATTTAAAGATTCATCAAAAAATCGGGAATTTTCTACAGATATCCAAATTGCCCTGAGAGAGCAAACACTCGTTTTAGTGGACGAAGTGATTGCAAACAAGCTGTTGCAAGAAGAGGTTAAAAATTGCGATCGCTCGGCTTGTCTGAGTGTACTTCAGCAAAAACCAGAGTTATCCGAAGTAGAGAATCGTACAAACTTGTTAGAGAGGCTATTGTCATGAATTGGACCACACACAAAGATTTTTATGAACTGCGCTTTTTGTTGCATGGAAACAGAGACCAGTATAAAAACGAGGAGACTCTATACATTATCACCTCAGAGAAAAATCGTGAATTATGGCAAAATGTCGCCTGCAAAGTGTTACCACCGTGGCGTATTATTCCAACTAAACTTGCTAAGTATCTACCACCTTGGCTGTGTGATACGCTAAATATCAAAGCAATTAACCCTAGAAATATTATTGCTGAATTATCATCGCCCAGGTTAATTACTGTAAGTGACTTTAACTCGGACGAAAGAGAAGAAATTTTAAAAGAAATTTGTCTAGATGAGCAGGATCGCCAACAACTATGGCAAGGGCTAGCACTGCATGAAACTGTTGATGGTAATTTTATTTCTATAGATGGTAAAACCTATCTGGAAAACCCTAACTTTGATTTCGATAAAAATTTTCAAGGTATTATTACACTTATTAAGCGTAGTGATACTCAACAACAAAAACGGGCTTTAGAACGTGGGTGGATTGCTGAGTGGACACCCCAAAGAGCGATCGCTGTTGCTCTTAACCAGCCGCAGCCACAACGTTTCTGTACAATGCTGCTGAATCTTCTACATCAGGCTGATAAAGATTTGCTATTAAAATTGGAACGAAGCGAATGGCTTCCTTTAGATCGAGAGGGTGTAATTGCTCCAGAAAATGTCGTTCTTCTACCCTCACACTTATCAGAAAAGCTAGAAGAGGGGTTAGAAGAAGTGTTTCGTGCTGAAAAGAACAGCAAATATGTCAGCTTATCTATGCTTTCAAGTCTGGTTCAAAATAATGTTCAATCTCTTGCAAAAGTGTGTACTGAATGGAAGCATGAGACTAAAATCTTGCAATTCTTGCTTAAGGAAACAGCTAATCCTTCAAACCATTGTGAGTTTATTATCAAGACATTGAAAGTTTTAGTTAAAAGAAGGCAAACAATTGGGAAGGATAATCTTCAAATATTGAATGATAAAGCATGGATGGTAGATTGTAATAACCGAGCTATTAAGCCAGAAAGAATAATTTATTTTCCTCCGTTGCATAATAAAATAAAAGAGATTTTAGAGCAAGTAGAGCCTTGGGATTATGTCACGCCCGAAATGGTCAAAGATGACATTAGTTTTTGTAGTTTATCATCAGAATTACAAAGTTTATTTCTTACAGATGAGCGTGCAATTAAAGCACTTGGTTACGCAATTTACTATCTTGACGAATATTATATCGGTAAATTTAATCCAGAAGAATTTGCTTTAGATAAGTTTTTAGATGTTTTCAACACTTTTGAGGGTCTACCTGTTTTGGGACTGGCACAAAAAATATCCAAAGAAGCTTTTCAAAAGTACATTTTACCACAGGCTTTGGAGCCAATTGGCAGCGAACGCTTAGTCAAAATTTTTCAGTGGCTAGCCAAGACTTATGAAACTCTTTCAGAAGATGCGATCGCTATCTATAACCAATATTTACGACTTGCCTGTCCTGACTTACAAAAGCTTGGACAAGAAATTTTGCCTAATATTAAACTACTCAATCAGTGTGGTAGATGGAAATCACCTAATGAACTTTGTGATGCTAAGAAATATACTGGTATTGATGGAGAATGGATATTGAGAGAGGATCAGCGAGAAATCTTAACGTCCTGGTTAGATAATTCCTCAGCGAATAAAAATTTTCCATCATTACCTAGAAGTAGTTCTGTTCAAGATGTAACCAGCTCTGTTGACGATACTCCTAAGAGTAACGCTAAACTACTGGAAGATTACTTTCGTCCTTGGCTTTCCTATATTCCTTCTGAAGCAATTGGTGGTTTTCTATGTTTGCTTGCTGGTACAGATCCAGAGATTGAAAAACTTGCTACATATTATTTACGAAAACGGAATTTTGATAACCTAAGAAATCGTTTGCTTTGGAGTAATGTATTTAAAGAGAGGAACTTTAGCATCTCCATACAACATGATGAAACCTTACAAATAACCAGCCTTTTAGGAAGCAGATTTAATGTTAAAAATTTAACTCAAGATAGATTAACTAATCTTTTTATAGGCGAACTAAACAAAAATATAACGCAGATCACATTAATTAATTTCCGACCAGAAAAATGTCTTTCAGATGGTCTTTCCGAAATGCTTTTGGAATCTGCGAAATTTTTTCTAAAACGGATGGAAACTCAAACCAATAATGAATCACTTGATGAAATCTGGAAAGATATTTATAATTCCACACAAAGAGATATTTTATTTACCAGAAATTATCTTTTAAAAAATTTACCTCATATTTTGGCAACATTAGGAGTGAAAAATCAACAAATAACTAAGTGTCTAGCTGATGGGCGAAAATTAGACTATTACTTAGACGAGCCAGGTCACCATCACAAAAATATAATTTTTCTGAATCAGATTAATGATTCTATAAACAAAATTAAAAGTTTGGTAGAAACGGATGAAACTGTTAAAAAAGATATTTTAGACGCAGTTCGGAAAAAGATAGGTCAAGGACAGTATGGGTATAATGTGGGGAGCATCCCTTTTGAGTTGTTTCAAAATGCAGATGATTCGCTTGTAGAATTAAAGCGAATATTAGGTAATATTGATGTGAATAGGCAGCACTATGTTCTTGAATGGGATAGTGATAGCTTAACCTTAATGCACTGGGGAAGAGCGATCAATCTTTTCATTCATCCAGATGCTCGTAACAAAAACTTTGAAGGAGAGGGTTTTGATCAGGATCTCCTCAAAATGTTGTCTTTCAATGTTTCTGATAAATCAGAATGTGAAACAGGTAAGTTTGGACTTGGATTCAAAACTGTTCATTTAATTTCTAAAGAACCAAAAGTCATTAGTGGAAATTTGAACTTTGCTGTTCAAGCTGGGTTACTCCCCCTTGTCTTACCCAGATGTGATCGCGAACAAGAAGACTGGGATCTTTTACAAAGGCTCCGCAACCGACTAAAAAGCGAACAACCTTCTCCAGATATCACCGATGGTACACTAATCCACTTGGAAATTGATCCAGAGACGAATACCAATGTTAATGATGTTGTGAATGAGTTTGAGAGTAAAGTAGGGTTGCTCCTTGTCTTTGCCAAATTTATTAAAACTTGCAAGCTGATTGGGCTATCCTCTCCCAAGGAATCCTTGACATGGAATCCAACATCAAAAAATTTACTCGGCATTTCAGGGATTGAGTTCGGGCAAGTAAAGATTCTACAAGTAAAACAAAGTGGACAAGAGTGGGTCACTCACAAATTGTTGTGTTTTCGCATTCAAAATGCGTCCTTTGCGGTTCAAGAGGCGTCCTTTGCGATCGTGTTACCAGAAAACTTATCCTCTAAAAGTTCGCCTTTATCAGACTTTCCCACATTCTGGGTAACTGCTCCCACAAAAGAAAAATTGGGCTTAAGCTTTGTTATCAATGCTAAGTTCGATGTGACAACAGGACGCACTAGCCTAGATCGCAATTCCATACACAACCAGAAGCTTGCCAAAGCTATTGGTGAGGGTTTGGGTGAAAAACTTGGCGAACTCTTCAATAAGTCACAGGGTAATTGGGAAACACTGCGTCAAAGTCTCAAACTAAAGCACGAAGATGAATATGGGTTCTGGGAATTTCTTTGGAATGTGCTAGTAGTGGATTGGTTAAAGAAAAGTGGCGATCAGACTATAATGCAGATCGTTCAGACTACACTTGGGGGTAAAAATTGCAGTATAGGTTATCTAATTTCAAGTCATGCAGCACTACCCAATGGCTTGTATGGACACTATCGTGAATTAATCCTACTAAGAAATATCAACTATATTATTGAAGGCCTTCTTAGTAAAAAAGAATACTTTGAAAAAGTTGTAAGCTGGCAAAGCTTTCAGGAAAATTGTCCATCTAAATGCGCTGTTCACAACACGATCTGGCAATACGTTGAAAAATTAATTGGAACAAGTCCTACCAGCCCGAAAAAGTTGTGTTTTGCTGACGTGCTCGCTTGGGAGCTAGGAAATAAGAAGATTTCGCCTAATTCAGCATTTGCATTAAGCGGAATAGTCACATCTGATTTTGTGAAAAATCTACCGATATTGCAGCGTGAGGAATGCGATCGCATCAAATCCGAACTAAACAATATCTGCTTTGAAAGTGAAGATAGCACAGAAGATAACAAACAATATATTACAGCCTCAAGACTGCTAATAAAGAGGACAAATCGAGAGGAAGAGAGTTTACTTGCTGCATTTGCTCCAAATGATCGCTTGCTACATAGAAATTATTATGTGGAAAACAGCCTTGAGTTTTTCCA
Organism: Tychonema sp. LEGE 07203; assembly: GCF_015207285.1. Lineage (GTDB taxonomy): Bacteria > Cyanobacteriota > Cyanobacteriia > Cyanobacteriales > Microcoleaceae > Microcoleus. The sequence continues at coordinate 147,100 of NZ_JADEXD010000001.1, forward strand.
GGCTTGCCGCAAGCAACGAGAAACTGTCGAGCTTAATGAGATGGTACACTGGGCGATCGCCGCTGACACCGATGCTAAAAAACAAGCTGTGCGTGAATACTTATTATTCGGCGATCGGAGACAAACTTTTGCAAGTGAGCTACGAAACAGCATCGCTCCAACCTGGATGGAGAACGATCAAGGCATTCAAGAAATTCTCAAGGTTAACTCTCAACAAGAACAAGTTGAACGAACAATCAAGAGTAAATTTTCTTGGGCTGATTTTACCAATGAATGGTCACAACGAGAAAATTTAGAAATTGGCTCAGAAATTATCCTAGAAAATACAGAGTCCAATATAAATAAAATTCTAAAAAACATTTATGGTTGGTGGAAAACTAACCATATTACTGAAATTTCTAAATATAACGATCGCTTGTATCCTATCAAGATTGATGAACTGAAACAGAAGCTAGAAGAACGCGATCGCGGTGCATGGCTGATGCTATTCTTCCTGGGTACAACTCATAGGATGGGACGTACAAAACACGAACAACATAAAGAGTTTATAAAACTTTGTTTACAGAAAAGTTGGTGGGAAACTTTTTCCACATCCAATCCTCAAGCTCATCCTGCGGAATGGATGGATGTACTTAATGATTACACGGAGTCTCTTTCAGACCACACTACATGGAATTACTGGATGGAGAAGTTCCCAAGCATTTATCGGATTGCCAGCTATTTAGATGCTTATATGGATTCTTTTTGTAGTGTTGATAAGATCCAGAATGACTTTGACTTAGACTGTGTTATTGCACCACGAAGCAGTCCCATCTTCCAAGGTGGTGGATTTGATGCACCACGACTACCACTTGGTATTGGAGCAAATTTTGTAGTTAGAGAATTGGTACGCTTGGGCATTGTGCAAGCCAATGAGTACGTTATCCCTCATTGCTTTGTACCACGAGCTAATGTAAGAAAGCTGCTCACCTTTCTTGGATGTGACGGTCTAGATGCTCCTTGTTATAAAAACTCTAAAAATATTTATAGATTTTTGCGTACTCGTTTCAATGAGTTAGATGTATCAAATTTCCCAACGTTTCAGAACGCCTTCGACATTCCCTTTGAACTATATTCAGAAGATTGTTCTAGAGCAAAGCATCTAAGTTTAAATGAAATTTTTATAAAAGAAGATTACGACTTTAACGAAGAAGAGGATAGCTAAAAATGCAGGAATCATTCAAGTGTGGCGATCGCCTCTCCCATCCCAAACACGGCATCGGTCAAGTACGATCTGATGAAGAAACTACAGTTATTGTTCGATTTGAGCATGGATTGGAGGAGTGTCCAAAGGAGGAAGTAACCCGCCTCTTTTCGCTACAGGAAGCCATCAACTCTTCTGAATTGCACAATCCCCTGGAAGTCATCGCTCGCGTGCAGGCGCTAGCTATACGCTCAGTAAATGACGTTTGGGGCATATTTTCTCTAGCACGTATTGCCCTACTTCCTCATCAGTTATGGGTATGTCGCCGTGTAGTTCAAGAACTTCCTACTCGTTGGCTGGTTGCTGATGACGTAGGACTCGGAAAAACTATTGAAGCCGGCCTTATTCTCTGGACATTATTGACTAAAGGAGCAATCAAACGCATTCTAATTGTTTGTCCTGCTTCTTTGGTTGAACAGTGGCAATACCGTCTGCGAGTGATGTTTGATATTCGCTGTACGCGATACACAACAGAAGCAGATACCTCAAAAAGTGATTTTTGGAATACCCACCATCAGGTTATTGCTTCATTGCCTACACTCCGCAAAAACAGTCGAGATCGCCACAATCGACTATTCCAGACAGAACCTTGGGACTTACTTATTGTTGATGAAGCGCACCATCTCAATGCGGATGAAAAGAGCGGTCCCACTCTTGGATATAGCCTGATAGATAAGTTAGTCAATAAACACAAACAAGTACGTTCTGTTGTCTTCTTTTCAGGAACGCCCCATCGTGGCAAAAATTATGAATTTTTCTCCCTACTGAAGTTACTTAGAGAAGATTTATTCGATCCCAAAAAACCCTTAGAAAGTCAATTACAGTTATTGCGAAGTATTATGATTCGCAACAATAAACAATCTGTCACGGACATGAAGGGAAATAAATTATTTTTGCCCCTCAAAGTATGCTCAGAAATTTATGAATACTCACCCGAAGAATCTCTATTTTACGAAAAGCTAACTGAATTTATCCTCACAGGAAAAGCTTATGCCTCCAGACTCGATGATTTTAACCAACGAGCTGTTATGCTAATTCTAATATGTATGCAGAAGCTGGCTTCTAGCTCAGTAGCAGCGATTCAAAAAGCATTGTCAGGTCGTCTTAAACGAATTGATGCCAACCGTAAGGCTCTGGAAAAAATCAAGCACCAAAAACGAGAATTCGAGCAAAAATTGAATGACCTTGAAGATGAGGAAAATCTTAATAGTGACCAAATGAGTAGGTTAGAGGAGCAAATGCTAGAACTTACAGAGTCTATTAGGCTTATGGAAGATGAAGAACCTCGACTACAAGAATTGATACAAGCAGCTAATACTCTAAAAAAAGAAACAAAAATCCAGAAAATTTTGGATGTGGTTGCCAATCAGTTTGTTGACCGTCAGGTACTTTTTTTTACCGAGTACAAAGCGACACAATCTCTACTGATGTCTGCACTGATTTCTCGATATGGTGAAAATAGCGTTACTTTCATTAATGGTGACGAACAGGCTGAGGGAGTTATTAATACATCGGGTCAAGTCTTTAGCTTGAGAGAGAAACGTGAAACTGCTGCTGAAAAGTTCAATAAGGGAAAAGTCAGATTTCTGATTTCCACTGAAGCCGGTGGTGAAGGTATTGATCTGCAAGAGAATTGTTATTCTCTCATTCATGTAGATTTGCCTTGGAATCCCATGCGTCTACATCAACGAGTTGGTCGATTGAATCGTTACGGGCAAAAACTGGCGGTTGAAGTGATTACGCTACGCAATCCCCAGACTGTAGAAACATTGATTTGGGATAAACTAAATCGCAAAATTGACAATATTATGCAGTCTTTACAGCAAGTAATGGATGAACCAGAAGACTTGCTACAACTTGTTCTAGGAATGACATCACCTAAATTATTTCGAGAAGTTTTTAGCGAAGCCAACAGACACCATGAGGATTTAAATCAGTGGTTTGACCGCAAAACGGCTCAATTCGGTGGAAAAGATGCGATCGCTGCTGTACGTGAAATTGTTGGTAGCTGCGATAAGTTTGATTTTCAACAAGTTGCACCCTCACTTCCACAATTAGATTTACCCGATTTACAACCATTCTTATCGACAATGCTGTATCTCAACAAACGTCGGGTCAAACTTATAGATGAAAGTTTCTCATTCCTGACACCTGATAGTTGGCGCGTCGATCCAGCAATTCAAAAAGAGTACAATCGAGTACACTTCAATCGTTATCGAGGCGATGGAGATGTTACGCATCACTTGCTTGGTGTTGGTCACAAGCTATTCGATGCAGCTTTATCACAAGCTATGAGTTTCTCTGCTTGTGTATGTGTCTTGCCTGGTTTGAAACAAAGCTTATTTATCTTTCTAATAATCGATCGCGTGACAGGAATAAATTCTAATATTCGGCAAGCTGTTGCAGCAGTAAGTATAGATTTATCCAAAACAGCAACTATCTTAAAGGACTGGGAACTAATAAAGGTACTCAACGAATTACCTGAGTTAAAGAAATTGCCTGAATTCTCTAATTACTTTGAGCTAAGCTCAATTGAAATCTGTCAATTACTGATTGATGCAGAACAATTTTTAGAGAAACATCTAAATGATTTGGATCTCCCCTTCAAAATTCCAGCTATTCAAGCAATTAGTGTACTTATTCCATCTGGTTAGTTTTTAGTTGCTCAGTTAGAGATTCCAATTGATTGATTTAAGGAAATATCGCGCTGCAATTTCTTTATCAAGAAATTGGCCTAAAAACCTATCAAAAAAAATCTGTTGCAGTCGATGCACACTTAAGAACTCATGTCAATTTCAAAAGGAAAGCGAGATTTGATTTCGGCCCTGGCACTAAAACAGTTGAACGATATACCACCTTCAACTGAGTTGCCTGCAAGTTTTGCCAAAATTCATCCCCCGCGCTTTGAGTGCGGCTTTAGGGTGCGCTGGACTGATGTTGGTGAAGAAGGTGACAGAGGAATGGTTATAGGCAAATTTTACAACTATGAACAGCGTCAGCGTTGTTGGATGTGGTGCTACATCATTTGCCTTACTCCTGATTCCAAGAGTGCAAAGTGGTGTCAGTTTGATACTGCCTGGGAGGAAGATTTGGAGAAGTTTGAGGATGATAAAAAAGCAGCAGACTTTGACAGATAGAGAACGCAATTTGATTGCAGTTTACAGTGAATGCCAATTGCGAATGACACCGAGGCAGTTTTATGCAAAGTGGGGAGTGAGTTATGAGGAAATTGCTTTTATTTGTTCTCGTTCTGATTCTACAGTGCGGGGTTGGTTTAGAAAGGGGGAAAATCGCCGATTTCCTACTGCTGTCGATTTGCGTCATTTGGCTTTAATGGATTTTCTGCTGGAGCATTTTGAGGAAATTCCAGAGGGATTGGTGGCTTTCCTGTGTCCGCCTTGCGAAGAGAATAGCCTGGATTAATGGCGCGTATAACGGAAAGACTGTTTAGGGCAACGACTGTATACGTTGTCGCAATCATATACTGCTGACTTGTTCAAACAGTTTTGGTGGCTGCCATACATCAAGCTTTTTCAGCATCAAAAGATAATTTGAGCTTGTATTAGCACAAACCTTGTCAAATATCAATGTCACCGTGACCTGTCTTTGACAAGATTATTCAATTACTGTCTTGGCAAGCCATGAAACAAGAGCAAAATCTGTTACTTTTACTGCTGAGGTACTAAAATGACCTACTCTGAAAAATTGCACCCGTGGTGTATCATTAGCCTGCTTCCTAATTGTCAGCGTGTTATTGTGGCACGATTTCGTAAGAGAAACGATGCAGACGATCATCTACGGGTTTTGAAGCGATTAGTGAAAACGCGCACATTTGTGATTATTTTTGACATGCAACCAAAGCCTACTGTGCCTAAAGAATAACGGCGAATGCAGCGAAGGTTTGAATTTGAATTAATCAAGATACCTGCGTTAGTTGAACAAACCGACTTTCCAGCGATTTCTCCCAGCGACAGAACCTACTGATAGCTGGGAAAATTTTTTATATATTTTACCGATCATCTACTAACTACAACTTTTTATCATAGTGTTGATTTACGCTCTAAAGCGATCGCATTTGTACGGATAGTTACAATTGCATAAGTAAATATGCTCTGATTGATAGCTGGGCAATCGTAGATGTGGCTAATAGTAATATAGCTTGCGAGCGCAATAGATATTCCTTCTCTATCAATACTTCGGAATTTTGAAGAGTTTTTTTGAGAGATGGCTCTGGCGCAAGGTTCGTAGGTGGCTAATGTTGCGCTGAGTTTTTGGATTTCTTGCCATAGCTCTACTATCAAGGCTTCTTTTGCCTCGTTCAATAGTTGCTTTAAGCCGGGTAGTTTTTCCATTCCTTTATCTAATGTCTATCTCGTCTTCTTGTCAAGGGGGTTGAGCAATTACAATCAAAGAATCAATAGAGACAAGTGCGACCGCATCTTGTCGGACAGATAATTAATGGGAATTAATTAAGAAATTTCTTGGGAAACACGCTTACCGTTAAAACTTTACAAAAAATAGATCGTTAAAAGCAAGGCCGCGATCGCGGCAATTTTTGAGAATAAGCTGCACTTGCTTGTACTGCGAATCCAGCCATGACCCAAATAGAACCAAATTCCGAACCAACAGGAGAGGATATTCCACTTTCAGCTACTCAAAAAGTGGGTGAAACCATCAACAAAACTGAGAACACTTCACAGAGTCCTGACTTACTTGATGAAGGAGAATCAGAACCTTATGAATTCAATTTTTGTACAATCAAAATCCACATTGTTATGCGACCAGACGATGGGCATCCAGAAGGGCGAATCGTAGAAATTACAGCAACGAGCCATGACGACTTACCACTATTAGTACAAGTTAGAGAAAACTCGATTGGAGCTTGGCCAAACCATTTACAAGAATTGCTCCAGCGGTTAGCCTCTAACCTACCTAACCGAAAAGTGAGCGCTCAAATTCGTTCTTCTGTTGCTCAACCCCGGAAAAAAGCCAAACCAAATCTTCAAAATCCTGCTAACCACCCCGTCAACAAAGGTGAAGCTGGAGTACAAATCCCCCTGTTTTAAAGAGGTAACAATGAGTCTAATAGAATATGAAGGCAGGCAAATCGAACTGCCCAACGAAATTACTGCAAATGATGAAAAATTGCTAGAAGTCCTACTTCCTTACTTCCCTGAATTAAGCTCCGCTACAATTGAACGAAAAACAGGTCAACCCATTAAAATCATCAAACAAGCCAAGACAAAGGGTGTAGAAGAAGATTGGAAAAAAGAACTATGCGTACTGCTCACTCCCCATTCCCCACTCTCCTCACTTATGGCAGCACCAGAAGAACCGAATCAAGCTGTCCAACTCACTTGGGCTCTCCAATGTGAATCTATCAACGGTTATGTTACTCCGCTAACCTTAGCAAGTCGCACTCAAGAAATCTCTCAAGCAATAGCGAGAGGTGAACAAGAACTACAGCGATTTAAAGCAACTCTCAAACAACTGCAACTTGCGCCAGCTATTGCACATCCCCAAATTCCCCTGAATTTTTAATGCCTGCAACCATTTTGTCTGTGTCGCAAGCCATCGCTGGTTTGCGACACTCCTACCCAGTAACCAAGCCAATTGAAGCGATTGAATTTCTCCAGCAAACGCTTAATAGTATTCAAATACTAAACCTTTACCAACACTTTTTTCCAACTGAATTTACCACCAGTACCAGTTCTATTTACTCTGATAGTCCTGACATTCATAGCCCCCGCGAATTAGAATTTTTTAGTCTGCTTGACGAAACAGAACTTATCCCTATCAGCCCCTGGCAATTAGAAATAGCCCAAGAAGAACGCCTCGACGAACTCCTGATAGAGCCTTGGGGGTTAGATTGGTTGAGCTATGAAGATTATGATATTGAGTCATTAGCCCCTGAGTGGCAAATCTTGCTGCCTCTAACTTCTAAAGGACTAGATTGGCTAACTGAAAATGACGCACAAGATTGGTATGAAGAGGAATTTAACGTTTTATTTTCTCACGTTTTACCACCCGATAGTATCAATTATCTGCAATTCCAAGAGCTTTGCTCTCTGGCTGACTTTCCCATAAAATCAGTGCCAATTGTACTAAGTTTCCTCAATTATTCAACAGGTAATATTTGGCTAGACGGCTGCGCTCAAGACGAGTATCAATTTAGAGAATGGACAGTCGAAAACTTGATATCTTTATCAGCGCAATGGCAAAGTGCTAAAGAAGTAATAACCCAAGCTCAACAGGTTATCGACTGGCTTGCTACTGACCGCCCTCGACGTTTTCAGCAAATTCTTGAACTCTGGAACAAGAGCACTTTGTCAATTTGAATTACCTATGAATCCAAATAATTACGATTGAAACTCTCAAGTCTAAAAATGCTGAGCTCCCCGCTTAAGCGTATTCATTGTGAAGCAGCAACCGCTAGTGCGGTTGTAGCTGTTGGAAATTGAGGTCTTAACCATGACTGAAACTCTAACAACAACCGAAAGAATTGCACGTCTCAATGACCAGTTGCGTCAAGGAAATACCAAAATTGGTGAAATTCGGATCACTCAAACTGTAAAAGCTCTTCCTCCTGAATACCAACAAAAATTACTGCAATTAGTAAGAGATTTTAACAGTTTTGAATCAGGCAACGACCCCTACGGAGAACGAGATTTTTTTGCCATTCAACTGGATAGCAAAAACTACTTTTTCAAAATTGATTATTTTGACAGAAAAGCTTGGCTGGACAACCAAGAAGTGAGTTCAGAATGCCCAGAAAACTCGGATAAAACTTGGAGAGTTGCTACCCTAATGAAATCGAATGAATACTAATTTTCAAGTAGGAGCTAACCTTACCTATCGGGTTAGCTCTATAACCTCTATCAATTTTAAGCTATTATGTATGCAACATTTGTCAGGAGAAGCCTTCCGTGAAATTCTGCAAATAGCTCCCCGACAGCTAACAGAAATTGATGCTGAATTACTGTTCATCAAAGAACAATACCTGTTCCATTATCGAGAAGGGACAAAGGAACACTACAAACTACTCTCCTCTGTCAGTTTGAGAACTGCATTTTCTCACGAGCCAATTGATACAGGTTGGATGCCTCCAGGAGTCATAAGGTGGGGAACTAATTCTCAAGGAAATTGGGTAGTAAAATTCATACCTCCTGCTCAATATAACCTCCACTTTGATGATATTGAACCGATTACTATTCCGCTAACCGCTTTGGTATTGGTAGGACAGAACACTCAATATTGGGTATGGGCAACTGATGTCGCCACCTTCAACCCAGAGGCGAAACCTTACCATACTCCCTTACCAAATATCCACCCAAACGGTTTAATTTGCTGGGGACAAAATACTCCCCCGGTTGCTTCAACTCAAACCATTGATATTGCTTGGCAAACTTTCATCACTACTCCTTTCAATGCTGACTTATCCAGCCAAAAAAGCCGAAACTTTCCCCAAGATGTCAGAGAACATCTGAAAAGTTTAGCCTTAAAAAAAAGGCGATTTTATCCTGTTAAAGATTTACTTGAAAGCAGGTGCAACCAGTCAATTAACTTTTTAATAGAACACCTTTTATTGATTGCTAACCCTATCTAGGCATTGCACTCAACATTTTTATTTCAACCGCCAAGTTTAAGTTAATGCTAAAACTTTTTAACCACATTCATGCCTCTATTCCCTTGCCTCCCATTGCTACTGGAGTATTCTGCGAATACGTTACAGCCTCTAACGGCGTGTTTGTGCGTTCAGTTCGCCCCGGACTAGAGGCAATGATTCCTGTTGCAAATTCAGCGCCCAATACTATCAAAGGGTTGCCATCTATAGAACCGTACTTGCACCTTGACACTCGTTCAGTACCATTAGAATTAGTCCTTTCTCTGTGTACAAAATCTGCATTTAGCAAAGATAATAGTGGGAATCTCACAGAGATTTTATTTCACCTATCCCTTGACAGCCGCAATCAATGGCAACTGACAATTCCACTCCAAACAACTACACGAATAAGCTGCCAACCTCTTGATAATTTATCCTGCTCAACTGCCTTAATTGAATGCCACTCTCACGGAGAAATGCCTGCTTTCTTTAGTAGCACAGATGATGCTGACGAGCGCGGGTTTAGACTCTATGCAGTCTTGGGTAAAGTTAATACTTTAAATCCTGAGATTTTAGTCAGAATCGGAATTTTCGGACACTATAGCTTAATTAAAGCTAGTTCTGTATTTGCTCTGCCATATTTTATCACCGATGCTTACCAAAACTCCCTTAAACCTCGACTTTGAGTACGCCAATTCTACCCCTCTCCTCCTCAAAGATTACTCTCACCTACACTTGTGGCTCGTTGGCTGTGGGGGCACTGGCTCTTATGTAGCTGAAAGTTTAGCACGATTAGCTTACGTTTTCAAACAACGTCGTAAAAATGTCAATGTTGCCTTTGTTGACCCTGACATTGTTGAAGAGAAAAACTTGGGAAGGCAGAGATTTTGTCAATCTGAACTCGGATTGAATAAAGCCGCTACTCTTGCTTTGCGTTACAATCTTACCTGGGGACTAGAAATTAGTGCAATTCCTGACTATTTTGACCCTAAATTGGTAAAATCATACTGGAATAATTTGGTAATTATCATTGGCTGCGTTGACAATAGTGCGGCTCGCCGTTCCTTCGGCAAAACACTAGAAAATAACCGCCACTCTGATATTCCGAGAATCTGGTATCTTGATGCTGGCAATAACTTTGACAGCGGTCAAATTCTACTCGGTAGTCATAATTATGCTGAGGGGTTAATTCCTCACCTAGATCAATTTGAGAGAACAGGCATTATGGGAGCCCTACCCTCTCCTATTTGGCAGTGCCCCAATTTGATAGAATTCCAGCCTGAAGAACTGGCAGAACCCCATTTATCTTGTGCTGAGTTAGCCACTATTAACGCTCAGAGTCTCACAATTAATCAGGCGATGGCCTCCATTATTGCTGACTATTTATTCCGTCTCACCTTGACGAATGACTTGCGGAGGTTTGCCACTTTCCTTAACCTTAAATCTGGTTCTATGCGCTCGGAATTTATCAGTTTTTCATCTCTTAAAAGGTTTGCAAGAGGGGGAGGGGGAAGGGGAAGGGTGGAAAAAGGAAGGGAAGAGGAAGGGGAAGGGTAGAAAAAGCTGATTATTTGGGGAGGGGAAAGGAAGGCTTCGCCGTAAACTATGCGGCTCGACTGAGCGACATTTCGTAGCTAGAGCTAGATTAGATTTTCAATTTAAAACTGCACATGAGTTATTTAGCAAATGTGATGTTTTAGTTGTTGAAGACTTGAGTGGCAAAAATTTAACTAGACGTGCCAAACCCAAGACTGATGTTGAAAATGGTAATTTGGTTTATTTGCCGAACGGTCAGTCAGCTAAAAGTGGCTTGAATAAATCCATGCTTGATGCGGCTCATGGGCAATTCGCGAGCGTCCTAAAATATGTCGCTTGGAAATTGGGTAAAAGCATTTTGTTTGTTGACCCGAAAGGCACTTCTCAGCACTGTTGGAACTGCCTCAACAAAGTGCCGAAAGGATTATCGGAGCCCTGGCATTCCTGTCAGTGCGGGGAGTCTTTGGATCGAGATGAAAATTCAGCCAAACTTATAAAAAAGATTGGTTTGAGTTACGAAAGTGGCGGGGGAACTCCGTCACTCAAAACAGCGTTTGAAAAAAAGGAAAAAGAAGCCTGCGGTATAACGGTAATCCGTTGACCGTCAGGTTCGTTCACGGAATATGGACGATACAGCGCGTTTGGGATTGACAGCAAAAGCCAAGGCTATCGAAAAATTAGTGTGAGTTTGATTGAAAGAATGAGAGCATACAACACAGCCTGACAATAAAACTTGATGTACTCTAGTTTAACAAAGTAATGAAATAGTTGCTATCAGTTGGAATTAGAGAAGCAGAGTATACACCAAAGGGTACTATCAGGTTTGGTGTATACTTTCTTGTTGCTAATTAACGTCAGAGTTACTATTAACTTAATCGGTCGAATCGAAGTATACACCAAAACTCCCTGCTGTTGCCACTTCAAACCGAGTCCCCACGCTTCGATACTGGCACTGCTTCTCCAGTGGGAATTGTTGAATCCTGCTCGGGAATCGCACCTCTTCCCTTCACAGTTGTGGCTCCACCCAGCATTCTCCGAGCATTCTCCGAGCTTCACTAGCCATCCACAGATTCATTACCAGCGATCGGGGTGTAACGAGGGGTCTGACCCTCTCAAGAACCCTGATCACTTTCTTAGTTTGTTGATGCGTATGGGTTTGAAGAAAGTGATCAGGGTGATCAGGGCGATCGGGCACTCCTACCTTGTTTTTTAAAGGGGGTGTCTTGTTAATTGAGAACTACCCCACCCCTTCATATTTTTAGGGAGTAGTACCCCGATCGCCCTGATCACCCTGATCACACACTCCAAACTATTGATTTTCCGTAGTCTTTTGAGCGATCAGGGTACAATAAGGGGTCACACCCTACAATCTACCCTGATCGCCTTATTATTGCTCAAAGTATTGATTTAGCGTTGCGTGTTAGTAAATTATGGTTAAGTAAGGGGTCAGACCCTCCATTCTCCCCCGATCGCTTGGTTAGTAAAAATCAGGGGTAAGACCCCTCGTTTGTATGGGGGCAATTAAACGCAGAAAAGCGCTCCGCATCAACGAAGAGAGAAAGATGCGGATTGAAGCGGTGGTGGATAGTCAAAAAGTTAGAGAGAAATCAAAAAACTAAGAGAGTTCAAAGAAGGGGCTGCCGCCTTGTGTGAAAAAGACAGAGCAATCAATCACAGTTGCCGACCCAGTACCTCGGTAACTATTGCAGCTACTCCTAACTTATTGGTAATGGCTTCCCTCAGTTTGGGGAGTTTGCCCACAGGAATGTAGACACTCTTCACCTTCCACTTACCGTCTGCTTTAACTTTGTAGCGGTAGTGGTTAACTATGCTTTCACCCTTCCAAAAGCTATACACCAAGCCACTGCCACCCTGAACTGTGGGAGTTTGGTGTATACTCTCGGCTAGTGAATCATTACTTGCATTAGTGTCACTTTGATTGCCATCACCAGGGTATACACCAAGACTCTGTGTTGAGGTTTGGTGTATACTTGCGACGGGTGAAGAGATTGGGGTGTTGGTATTAGCTTGCTTGTCGTTGTTTTGGTATACACCAGGAAATGTTTGATGCTTGAGTAAGGTTTGGTGTATACTCTGAGTTGATAAAGTAATGCCACAGTTGCTGTTAGTTTTATGCTCAAGTATCGAGTATACACCAAGGGAAGGTAATGAGGTTTGGTGTATACTATACTTTCGTGGACTGAGAGGTAAGTTGCTATTAGTAGTGCTATCAGGCTCAAAAGATGCAATTACAGGAGCTAATTGAGCTTGGTGTATACTCTCGACTAGCGAAGTAAGGTCAGAGTTGCTGTCAGCTTTAGTTTCTGAGTCCGAGTATACACCAAGGATGTCAGCAGTATGGGTTGATACTACTTGATTCAGTGCCACAAATTCAAAGCGAATCACCCAAACTTCCTGGCTGCTGTTGCCTTTAAAGTATTGCTTGATGAACTCTACGACTGACGCACACATCCCCCCTTCAGCCTGCAAATCTTCATCGGGCATTGCTGCAAGTTGTTCTTTGTAGGGAGCGCCAAGTAACCGACACCAACCAATTTGCTTGCCTCCATAACGGATATCTTTATCCAAAGCTTTGACTAATTTGTGTTGATGGAAAGCATTGATGAATTTATCGGCGTGTTTATCTTTCCAAGCACGGCGTGTCACCGTTTTATGGGTAAGACAATGCAGCGTTTTCCAAAAGCTAATACCCAACCCAGATAATGCAAACTCAGTGGTGTTTTCAATCGATGATTCCGAAAGCTTTGGCAAGATGCTGCACCCGTTTGAGGGCAATGTAAGCTTGTCCGGGCATGACTGTTTTGGCAAAGACGTATCTGGCTCGGATTCTACCTTTGGTTTTGCTCTTGACTCCAAAGTCTGAGAGAGTGATGTTCTGGTAGCAAGGCAATCCGTCCAGCCCAGGGGGAATCCAAATATCAATTCCATTCCCATCGCGGATAAATAATGGGATGGGGAAATGATGCCCTGCTTCCTGAGCGATTGTTCGCACTTCGTCAGCCCCGCAGGTTTGGAATTGGTGCTGGTGTTGCTGCTGTGCAAAGTCCTGAAGGAAAGCGACGATAAAGACTCGGTTTCTTTGGTGTCCCGCTCCCACTTCCTTTGCCGATAGGAGGAGCGGGTCTTGGACACAATATCCTGCCATTCGCAAAGAGGCAACGACTTCTCTACCTCCTCGGACGAGCAAGCCTTCTGGATTTTCGACAACCACAAAGCTGGGTCTAGCTTCAAGGATAATTCGGAGCATTTGCCACCACAAACTTGATTCTGGATGAGCCAATCCTTCTCGCTTTCCGGCATTGCTCGTACCAGTGCAAGGGAAACCTCCCCAGATGCAATCATATTGTCCTGGGGTAGCGCTAAAAGTTCGGATGTCGCTGTGAATTGGGATGTGGGGATAGTGCTGTCGGAGTACATATTGAGCATCCTCATCGATTTCTACTAACTGTTCGACTGTGAAACAATTTAGGGTGGTGGCTGCTAACTCAAAACCACCGATACCGCTGAAAAGTGAAAGCGTTCGCATCATCCTTGCTCCTCCTTTTTCGGAATCACAACAAAGCTTATTAAAGGGGTGACTCAGCGGGTGTTAGTAATCCCTTAGCATCCTGAATTCCCGCTTCAAAAGCTAATCTTGGTGTAGCGAATTCACCCTTTAACTCACTAAAAAGGGAAGCACTGTAAGCCAACCGATAAGCGAACTTTGGGTGATTGGTTGACGAGCGCCACACTTCGACAGAGTGCCAGCCTTTCAAAGGTGTGCTGAGCCAGAACTTATCTCGAAGAATGGGAGCCAAAACTTGCTTTGCTTGCCATCGGTGATTGCAGTTGTTGCAGCAAACCTCCAAACTATGGGGATGGCAGCGATAAATATCAGGAGAAGCGCAATTGGGGCATTGTTTGTTCATAGCTAAAACCAATCCTCCGATTGTGGTGAAAATCTGCTGTGATGGTCTGAAGGTGGTTGAGAATCGGGTAACAAATTGAGTTGCTTGGGTTCAGAGTTTGTGAGTTCCGCCTCGGTGTTTGTTACTTCTAAATCACCAATACCCTCCGATTTCTCACTAGCTAATTCCAGGGCTTGGGCGTACACCGATGCTCCTAAGTCAAACAATCCCGATTCATTGATTCTTTCAACCCAGTTACCGATACCCAACAAACACTGGCTCCACAAGTCAAATTGCTGCCATTGATGATTGAGTGCATCTACATCTAAAGCCAACCAAGTTTTTATGGCCTTCCTCCACTTCTCGATATCCTGGGGAATCCGCCTCTCAAACTCTTCCCTCAATCCTTTGAGTCGGTCTTTTACCGAGGGTGTCAGTGCAGCAAAGATTTCAGAGCGCTGGTGATTCGGTACGCCCAATCCCTTCACCGCTTCATAGGAGTTGCCCTCTCGGTTGGCTACTTCAGAGAGCTTGGATACCCATTCATCTATCCCGAGCAAACGATCGGGGTGATCGGGGTAATCGGTTGCAATCGGGGTACTGTAATCAGCCCTGATCACCCCCTGGGTTCCTCGTGGTGTATGGGTTTGACTAGAAGCGATCGGGGCGATCGGGGTAGAGGACAACTCCTCACCTCTTTTTTTACAGGGGGTGTCTTGTTGCTTAGGAACATCCACTACCCCTTCATTTTTTAAGTGAGTAGTACCCTGATCACCCTGATCACCCTGATCACACACTTCAAACCATTGATTTTGTGTAGTTTCTTGATGTTCGGGGTACATTGATCTGCCCTGATTATTAGGGGGGTGTAGGGCGATCGCCCTCATCAAGCCTCGATCGCTCCATGTTTCAAAAGCTAATAAACCGCCTTCAGAGCAGAGGAATTTGGCACACCGCCACTCGGGTTCGGGGTGTGGTTGGTTTGGTTTACCTTGGTAGCCGTTAGAAACATCGTCAGCTTGGGAAACATCGACCATGACCCCCGGTAACAGAGTCATGTGATCCCAGCAAGCGGGTTGCAATTCGCCATCTTGGCGGTGTCTGGGTAGGTGGTGCTGGGGAATTACTGTTTTGAGGTGAGCTATGAACTTGCTCATACCCCGGTTGTCCGAGTAACCGTGTGCTTTGCAATAAGCAATAAACCAACTGTGGAGTTCGTGGTTTTGGATGGTGGAAGGAGCATCAGTCGGTCGCAAGCACAAATCAATGAAGCTGCGTATCGGGTCGCCGTAGGTAGCGGCATCGAGTTTGGCAAGGCGGATGCGGTTGTTGGTGGAAGGTTGCAGCAGCAGGGCCTCGCGTTCGACTCTTGGCATTGCCAGGGCCCAAGATACGATATCCGCCTTCACCGCCGAAAGTTTGTGACGCAGATAGGGGTCTTCCAATCCTTCCCGTTCTTTGGACAGCAGTGGCAAACACCGCCTATCCCAACCATCACCCGCATTCTCGATTTGCAGGTGGTTAACGGAAGCGACTACAAACCGGCAGTTCCATTCTTTGGGGTAGCCGCAGGATGAATAAAGGCTGCGACCCGAAAGTTTGCCGTTGTCCACTAATTCATAAAACGGACGAATCCCGGTGATGTAGCCCCCGGTGTCGGGGATGGTGTACAAAGATTTACCTGTCAGGTGTTGGTGCCGCGATTCGGGATTGGCCAGTTCCGTGAAGTCCCCGGAGTGCGAATCCTCCAACCCAAAGATTTCACCCCAGAGTCTGAGTAGAGTTCCCTTACCCGAACCCGATGGCCCGATGATGTGAATAAACTTGCCGTAGGGTGCGGTAGGGTCGATGAGCATCGAAGTGTAGGCTCTGACAGCATCCAATTGATCGTCCCCAAAAGCGGAGGTGATGAAGTTGAGGAAAACATCGGGGCAGGGGCGATCGCGAACGTAATCCGATTCAATGGCCGAAGTGAGGTAGTGAGCGGGGTCGTGGGGCAGGAGTTCTCCCGTTCTCATATCCACAGTGCCATTTTTAAACGCTCTAAAGTGTCGGTTGGAGGGAGGTTCTAGGTAAAGGCGCTTTAGAGCGTACTTGAATGCGGAGTTGGTGCAGCCTTCACTGGAGAAAGGGAACGTTTCTTCCCATTCCCACTTGCTCACTTGATGGAGTTTGAACACCTTTTCGCTGCACGTTGCAATCATGTGTTCGCATCGCTTTTCGTCCTGCCGCTGCCACCACCCCGCCCCGGTGTATTGATACATGGCGCTGTTGATGGCTTTGTAATGCGTTCCGAATACCTTCCTCACCGCAAAGTCATCAAACGTTCGCCCCCTGGTGTAGTAATTGAAGTCGAGTCCCAACTTGTCGCACAGACTGCGGTAAAACGCATCCCGCTTGCGGTCGGGACACTTGGTAACTTGCTCTGAATTGTCTTGACTGCCCGCACCCAATTTTTTACCAAACTCCAACAACCAGGGTGGTGGGGAATTTCCCAGAGTTTCACCAATGGTCTGCCAATAAAATATGTTGAGCGCTGCTGCATCCTGAATATTGGCTGCCCACTTAGTTGCTTCTAGGAGCACTGCTTGTTTGTCAGCATCGGTGTTTCCCGCCAAGCGAGCAATCTGTTGGGCTTTCCACCTCAAGCCGTGTTGGGCTTTTTCCAAATTGGTATGTTCCAGCCAAGCATTGATGCCGTTGCGGTTAATGAATTTATCCGGGTCGCCGTCGCCATCTTCACCCACCGGTAATCGGGGAGCTACATAGGGTGTAATCCCTGCCAACAGCAAAGATTTGATGCAGCTTTCAATCCCCTTATCCCCCGCGCTATCTGGGTCGAGGCAAATCACCGCTCTCTCGATACCCGAACGCCGTAGCGACTGCACCTGTTCTCCCGACAAACTAGCGGCTACACAAGCTACAACTCTGGTATCTCCCAGCGCTTGAGCCACCGCTGCATCCGTCACTCCTTCAACCACAACCACTTCTTTGTGACCCGCCGCCAAAGCTCTATCAAAGTAAAGCGGTGATTCCTTCGTTGCCAGCCACGCCCCCTCCTCATCCTTGGGATTCCAGCAGGCATATTTCTTAGGCATGGTCGGTTCCAGCCAAGGTTGCTCTATCTTCTGAGCTTCCGAAAGTTTTCCCCAAGCTCGATAGCCCGCATCCCTCTCGCCCTTCCACCCCCGATGATGCTTTTTGAGGGGCAGGGGTTTGGTAGGACAGTGACCGTACACCGTAAGCGGTTGACCTAATGCCGTGTGCCAGGGAAAAGTAACGTATCCTTCCCACTTGCGGGTCAACACGCCCACTTCTTCTGCAATCTCTAAGCTGTGGTTCTGCTCTTTGAGCGCTGCTGCAACTTCATCCTTGCTCAGATAGTAGCCCAATCCCAACTCGGCGATCGCCTCTCGACTCATGCCCCTCTCTGCAATCAAATGGTTGAGAGCGCCCGTCCCCGCCTCGCTCCACAGCCAATCCCGGCACTGAGCGTACACCGCACTCAATATCCCCCGGCGCGCTTCCCACTTCGCTGCTACTTCGATTTCCCTGGGAGTGTGTTCGCGTTCGGGTAGCATTACTCCCACCCTCGATGCTGCTTCCCGCAGCGCTTCTACCCAATCAATGCCCTTGGGGTGCTCCCACCGAGTCACCTTCATGCTGTGAATGTAAGCAATGGGGTCGCCTGCAAACTCGCATCCCGCATCATAGAAGCGGAGATTATCGGGCCACACTGCAAATGAAGTTCCCGATTTGCTCTTGCGGAACGGACTTCCCCCCCGCCACTTCTGATTGCTGCGTTGGAATTGATGCGAGGGATGGTCGTACACCAAGTCGGCAGTGAGTCGGGGCAACACTTCCTGCTCCCAAAATTTCAATAAGCTGACATCTTTCGCTGGAGTGTTGCTGTCTTCCGAAGAATCTGTCATGATAGAATTCCTTATTAATAATTTTTGAGCCCTCTTCTTTTCAAGGAGGGTTTGTTTTTTTGGAACCCGCGTTCTTTTCTGCTCGACCGATGTGTTAACTTTGAGTTATTCTATGAGTCAATCGATTCGCCAATCATTGACAAATTATCCCCTCTGTCACCCATGAGCGACAGATATGTAATAAATATTTACAATGACTGAACCCGTATCACCTTTATTGAGGTGGCTTTGTGAAGAACAGGCGGACATTCACGGCACAGAATTAGCTCAACAAAGCGGTATTGCGCGGCAGACTTGGAGCAAAGTGCGGCAGGGAAAGCAGGATCTCAGCAGCGATTTGCTGTGGCGGTGCATGGAGGTGATTGCACGGTTGCGTCCGGGCAGCGAGTGCGCCCAGGTGGTTAGCATCATCACCTCTCAAAATGAATTGGAGAGGAAGAAAAGGGAGAGAGAAGAACACCCGCTCTTAAGGATTGAACGCGCTCTGTCCGAACTCAAAGACGAGACTGAAGAAAACCAAGCCATGCTCTTAATCGCAAGGCGCTTGAGGGAATCGCAGGACAAGGTTAGCGTGATTAACTTTTAGGAAAGCTAAGTTTCAGGGAGGCGCTGCGATACTGAAAATGGTGGCGCTGCCCGAGTACCGCCACCATTATTAAGTTGTTGCTTTTTCATTAGGTGTCCGCTATGTATCCGCTCAATAATTCGGGGCGGACTACCCACTAAGGAACGATTTTGCGTCATTTGAGGTGCATCGTTGAGCGATTTACCCCGGATTATTGAGCGGATACTCCGCTATCTTCTTGCTGCCACCATTTGAGCGAGCGAAGGTGCTTCCTGATTGCCCTTGTCGGCGGTACACCAAGAATCCAGCATCCGACCGTACAGCACGCTAGTTTCATAAGCAATGCAGCTGTACTCTTTGCCATGTGCCGAATCTTCATCGCACTGGGGGATGAGGTCAATTCCCATTGCTAAATGTTCTTGATCGATTTCGCGGTGTACAACCCAATAACGGTTAGTTTTGAGTCCGATTCGAGCGAAAATCGGGATGACCGCCGAAAAGAAATCGAAACTCACGCCGTCGGAAATGAGCTAGTACCTAGGCAGCGAATAAATAGACAAAGTGATACACTGATAGACAAATCTACGGTGTAGCATTTTGTTCAAACCACATGAATTCGCGAAAAAGCTTGGATTGTCAGTACTGGAGTTTAGACTAAGACAGAATAAAGAGGTGCATTACTAGAGATTGAATGCACTCAAAAATGAGGGAGCGAAAATTTCTGATTAAGGGGATTTTTGGGCGGTTTTTGTCGGGCGAGAAAACCCTTTTTTGACCGTGGGATACCGAATTCTACGTCGCCGTTGTTTTCCTTTAATCCAACCCGGAGATTTACCTCGAAGTTTGGGAGGACTAGCCGGTGTACCTAAGAGGGCTAAAATGCTGCCAAAAGATTGAGCCACCCGTCCAGGAGTGAGCTTGACCTGAGATTTCTGCCAAGGAAGAGGACACTGTGCGACAAGGTGACGAGCCAACCATAATTGCGAGCGTGACAATCGGCATTAAATCGCTCCATTGATCGCATTGATCTGGTGTACTTAATGCAGGAACTGTCCAATGAAGACGATTTTTGGCAAAACGATACCAATGGTCGATCGCAAACCTTCACAAATATAGGAATTTGTTCAAAACAATAGAAATGGTTTACCCGAATTTGATTTAGTAGTGGGTTCGAGATTGGTAGAGAATCAGTTGAGCAGATACATTCCCAAAGACCTGAAATTAATGACCTTCAGCATCGGCATTGACCCGGTGAACTTACTCGTACTCCAAGCTCGTTTGGCTGCTGTGGAGATGGAAAAGTTAATGTAGCAGCAGTTGCCTCACCTATAATCTTTATCACCGCCACAATCGCCCAACAATCTTTTGAATTCGTGCCGCAACTCGAACTATTCCCGGACTTTCAACCCAAACCCAGCTTTGCTAAATCTCCTCAACTAACGATGAGTGTCGAGGCTCTGCATTCTTGGAAACAACGTATTTTTGAACACCAACAATCTGAAAGCGCTGAGCAACCGCGACAGGGAAGTTTATTCGATCTCACACCCAATCCCTGTGACCCCAATAGTATAGACCCGTTTACCTTGGAACTACACAATCTCTCATTCTGTGAAAAACCGGATTGGGGCGATCGCACTTGCCTCTACTTCGTCATTGATAACGCGCTTCCATTAGTTCTTTACGTCGGAGAAACAGACCGCACTCCCAAGCAACGATGGATGAGCCACGATTGTCATAAGTACATTGGCAACTACATCGAATTACATCGGCGTTATTCCCTGGATGTGAGTGTGGCTATAGCATTTTGGTACGGAGCGCCAGCTAACCGCAAACAGCGGCTGCAACTGGAGTCGGAGCTTATCTACAAGTGGCGATCGCCTTTTAATAAGGAGTGTTGGCAATATTGGGGACAACCATTTGGGAAGTGAAAAGCGCGGAGTTTAACGTTTGTGCCAACGTTAAACTAGGCATAATCTTTTGATAAAGTGATATTTAATAAGTGTTAATAATGTGCTTGTGCCTATATTTGTCTTAATATATAGCAATAGTCCGGACAGTTTTTATAAGGCCCAATGGCTTATGCTCGCTTGACTTTGAGTCACTGTGGATAATTAAATGTAAGTCAGCTCCATCCCTAACTTACATTTAATTCGACTTTTTTATGCTCCTTGCCCTGTAAAGCTTGTAGTATCGTTCCCAAAACTGTCCGGAGTATTGATGCTATTTTGTAGATAAATTAAGTCATTACGTCTACCCCCCATCTTAATCTTAATTGAGTGGGTTGACCCCGGACAGGCGTAATATACTCAAACTCTTGAACTCTACCTTGAATTAATCCAAAAGTTCTTATATAACCACTGTGTTTTTTTGCGTAAGTTACCACTGCAATATTCTCACAACCCTCAATTAATTGATTACTCATTCCTGTTAACATTTGCGTAGATGCCATTATATTTTCAATAAGCTGATCGCTTCCTTCCCTTAAGTTACCCAAAATAATTGTCAATTGAACAGAGCGTCCTGCTGGTGCGCCTGCCTGCCATTCGCGAGGAATTTGTTTCCCCTTAAACTCTATGGTCAGATAATTATTATTCTGAATTCTTGCTTTAACATTTTCTACTACTGTTTCACAAGAATTATTAGACTGTTTTACTTCCTGGCTAAGAGGTTTAGCTTGAGAAAGACTGGCTGATAGACAGAATATGGTAAATATCGCACTCGAAGCTAAAATTGTCTTGATAATTTTATTCATGGCTTTCGTCTGGATTAGAAATAGTATTTTTAGACGGTTAGTAAAGCGATCGCGTGATTGAAATCCACTAAACTACAAGTGATATTCCCCTAACGGATAGATTCTAGCCATTCTGTTAAACTGATAACATCCTATAGATTCCCAATGTTGCTAGATATTATGCTAAAATACCTAATGCCTGTATATATTTATTCATCAATCTACCTTCGGTATGATTATGTTTGTGTTCATAAAACTTCCAATTCCCCAGAATTTGTAATATTTAACTCCAACATTCCATCACCTCCTTTATTCGGGACTAACCCCATAACTTTAATCTTTTTATTCTGGAGTTCCAGCACATTGGCAGCACCCGGGACTTGATTGAGAATTTGTGGGGATACTACCACCCGGTAAACTCGATTGTCTTCTCCTATTAAAGTTAACCAAACTGTCTCAGCATTCGGACGCTTCCAACCATTGACTCGACCTCGGATCGCAGTCTCTGTATTAATGACTCTTGAGGGAACTGTACCCGAAGCAGTTGCACAAAAGAAACTAACGGGGTTTTTCCTAAAATCAGAACAGCCTAAAACTTGTTCAGTTCTCTGAATAATTTCCATGAAAGCCGTATAGTTTGGTTCTAAACCTGCGCCATAATTGGCTTTTTTTTGGAAGTCTTTAGGAGCGTTCAGCAAAACTGTTTGGATTGCTTTTGTGTCTGATTCTGAAAGCTCCGGAGAGAGATAGACTCCTGAACCCGGAATGTTTCGACTCAGGTGGATGATGCGGATACCGGGATCGTTTTTGACTGTATCTCCTAAAGCCCCCGTACCCAAATCGGCTTTTTTCGTCCTCACCATTTCGCGAATTTCCTGCCCTCGGTGACCCATATCTACCGTTAGCGTTTTTCCATACAAATCGTAAACGGGCATATAAAAACTCGATGCTGAGTTGAACCCGCCCAAGGCAATTACGGTGCTTGGTGTTATGTCATTGAGAGATTGAATTGGGCTGTCCGCTCTGACGTACAATGCAGACTGATAATAAGGCGGATTTTCAGGAAACATTAAAGCGGCAAACCTATAGCCATTATCTTTTGCAGCAACAGAAATGATCGGAGACAGGGTAAAGGCAATATCCCACTGTTTCTTAGCTATTCGATTCTTAGCTTCTTGGTAAGCTAGATTCTGGTCACCATCGATCGCCAAGTCTACTTTTTTACCTAGAAAAAATTCAATAAAATTACTGGGAATTAACTCTTTTCGTAAATAATCTGCTAGGTCGCCGTTGTATTTTGGATCGCTTAACGTTCCAATTGTTAAGGCTTTGGCTTGTACTTTCGGTTTCCACAAGTAGGGAAGCGCTCGCATCCCAATCCCTAGAACGACCAGAGAAACAATAGAAGCAATCACCAAAACCTGTCGATTTTTTGATGCCGATGAGGGGGATGCTGTTGGTATTGGTGTAGGGGGTAGCACAGGATAAGGAGTATTCGGCTGCACCTGTGTAGGAGATTCTAAGGCATAGAGCATTTCCCCGGCGCTAGAGTAGCGATCGCGAGCGTGGGAGCGAATTGCCTTATCT
This sequence comes from Tychonema sp. LEGE 07203, assembly GCF_015207285.1. Classification (GTDB taxonomy): domain Bacteria; phylum Cyanobacteriota; class Cyanobacteriia; order Cyanobacteriales; family Microcoleaceae; genus Microcoleus. The sequence continues at coordinate 170,205 of NZ_JADEXD010000001.1, forward strand.
AAGACATTCGCTAAACTGGTACTCACGACAGGTGCATCATGTCGCCAAATAATTTCTCCCGTCACTGGATCCGTCGCCAAATCTTGCGGCAGCTTATCCGTGAGCAAATAAATTGCGGTCAGTCCCAAACTATATAAATCACTAGAATAAACAGGTCTACCCGTTGCCTGTTCGGAAGCCATAAACCCAGGAGTACCAATTACAATCGAGTTAACAGCATTTCCTTGAGTATTGAGCAGGGTACTCATGGCTTCCTTTACCGCACCAAAGTCGATCAAAACCGGCTTTCTATCGGACTGGCGCAAAATAATATTATCCGGTTTGATATCGCGATGAACTATTCTTTTACCATGTATGTACTCAAGCACTCGCAATAGACTGCTCAAAATTTCCCTCACGGCACTTTCGTTGAGTTTACCTTCCCTTTGCATTTTCGCTTCAAGGGTTTCACCGTGGATATACTCCTGCACCAAGTAAAACTCTTCCGCATCGTCAAAGTAAGCGTACAACCGAGGAATCTGGTTATGCTCCCCCAAAGTTTGCAATGTTGCCGCTTCCTGTTTGAAGCGTTCTTTTACGATTTGGTAAAACTGGGGTTTGACTTGGGGTTTGAGTTGCTTGATCACACAGTTTTGCTGCAAGGGCATCTGGGTGTCTTCTGCGAGGAATGCCTCGCCGAAACTACCGCTTCCAAGGGATTTTATAACTTTATAGCGATGGTTTAAGAGGATGGACACGATGGGTACTCCTGGCTAGGGGTGGCGTAAGGATTCAGGTCTAAGATTGGGGAATCAGAGAATGCATGAAAAAGTTACAAGAATGGGCAGATAGAGCATCACGGAAAAAAGCCATTGCGCTTTTAGCTTGAAGACGATACTGCCTGTGGTGGCAGTGGCAACGATTACTTGCAGGGTGATGAAAATAACGACCTACTTGATGGCTGTGAAGGAAATGATACGATTTGGGGAGAAAAAGACAATGATACCATATTTGGGGGAGGGGGAGACGACTTTTTAAGCGGCGATTTGGGAGAGGATTTTTTAATTGGAGGAAGTGGGAACGATCGTTTTCTGCTTTGGGCCGATTCAGGGATGGATATCATTCGAGATTTTGAACCCGGAAAAGATGCGATCGCCCTTACTAGAGGTTTGACTTCTTCTCAACTGTCAATTACTCAAGCCAACAGCGACACCTTAATTCGCTTGACAGCCCCAGGTAAAATTTTAGCCACTCTCAATATCATATCTGTTACTCAAATCGATCTGACAGACTTGAACCCACCTACATTTTTAAACAGGAGTTTTTTATGATGAATGTTAGGGGCGATCGCACTTGCCTCTACTTCCTCATCGATAACGCGCTTCCCTTGTTGCTGTATGTGGGAGAAACACACCGCACTCCCAAACAGCGGTGGATGCACCACGATTGTCATAAGTACATTGAAAATTACATCTGAGATCTTGCACCATTCTCAATTAGCCATACTGCCAACCACTAACAGTGATGTCAAAACCCTGCTGACGAGCTAAACTATGAGTGCGCTCGATATTAATTAACAGCCCCAAAACTACTAGAGATG
>NZ_JADEXD010000288.1 GCF_015207285.1 Tychonema sp. LEGE 07203
CCGACCGAGCAATAAGTAGTCAACCAGTAAGTAATTAATGGGAACCAAATTAATTCGATCGTCAAGTGAGGTAAATCTAAAAATCTTTGTAATTTCCGTCGCCGACTTTCGGCTGTAATTAGACAAGCAAACACTCGGGAGAGTCGCTCTAATCTCACTTGTTTTTCCGATCGCATTAAAGATAATAAGGTTGTCATCACCAAAAACTGAGATGGCGTCAGGTATTTTTGTAAGTGAGTCTGGTAGAATCTTGGTATCATTAATTTTTTAGATAGGCAAGCGTGTAACAATTCTGCTGCCTATCTTTTTTTACCACAAGTTGGCTCAATCCTTACTAGCTATGGGTTTTGGGTGGGTTGTCACCCCCCCCAGGGTTAAATCACCTGACGATGCAACCGGAAACGATATAAGATATCAAATTCGGTAGCATCGGAATCATTAAACCGCGAAGACGAAGCCATTCCCGAAAGTTAGGAAGGACGTACATCTTCTGATTTCTCTGACTTCCCGTCAAGAGCATCTTCGCGGTTCATTCGCTCTTACCACCTATTAGTTATCATTCTGATACAACCGGATTTGATAAGCTGTTGCGGCATTTAAACTGTATGTCAAAAAAAAATAAAACTATTGTGGGGAGTAGGGGTTGGGCAGGAGAGCCCGCCCTGAATATGCAATGTTTATTTGCACGACAGCTTATCAGATCGTTGACCGTTGCATCGGAATCATAAAATCGAGTCAACAGTCATTAGTTATTAGTCATTAGTCATTAGTCATTAGTCAGTAGTTGTTGGGAATTGGTTGTTAGTTATTGGTTATTGGTTACTTGCTACGAATTCCCAATCCCTCCGCAACGCTAGAGCCCTATTCTCAATTCCCAATAACAACTAACAACTAACAACTAACAACTAACAGTCAACAGTCAACAGTCAACAGTCAACAGTCAACAGTCAACAGTCAACAGTCAACAGTCAACAGTCAACAGTCAACAGTCACCTGACGGTGCAACCGGATTTGATATCATTCATCAAAGCGAAATCTGCTTGCGTAAAAACAACCGCCGCGGCTGACCGAACAGCCAATAAGTCCAATGCCAATCCACTTGTTGCAAGCGATAGCCGGCTTGATAGTACAACTGTCGGGCTGCGTGATTGTTTTCCAAAACGTGGAGGTAAATCTCCGAAAATCCCCATTCTCTTGCTGTTTCTTCGCAGTTACTGAGCAATTGTTGAGCAATTCCCTGCCGCCGATACTCCGGGTGAACGGCTAAATTCGACAAATAAGGATAGTCACAACTGGGGGTTTGCCAAGGGAAACGAGCGCGCATAGCCATTTCTATTGTTCCTGCTACGGGCCCAAGTCGGGGCGATCGATAATTCTGGATTCCTTCCTCGCGCGTGACTAGCTCAGCAACCAGACAAATGTAATGTTCTGCCTTAGAACGCAGTCGATTTTTTAAATCTTCGTAAATGCCCAAACGCAACACCGGATAAACCCATTCTACAAACCCCTGGCGGGAGTGAAAGCTCACAGCCAAAATATCGGCTAGCTGTGTCAAGTCCTTCGACGTAGCGACGCGGATCGAAAAGCCAGAAAGTCCGCGAGTTTGTTGTTGGTGAGAAGGTGAGGAAAAAAAAGAAGGATTCACAATTCCAGGTCACTATATTATTTTTTTTACGCTCGTTGCTCAGATGCCCGCCTGAGAACTTTTCCCGATCTTATGATATTAAGAGGTAAGTTATAGACATCGTTGATTCGCAGCATTAAATCACATCATTTTATGTTTTAATATAAGTAATATTTGATGTTTAGTGCCATTTTTGGGCATTTAATACCCCAGAGGTTACTATCAATCAAAACCAATCCCCCAATACTAAATTTGTGGGTAGCGGCAAAGGTATTAAAAACAATCAAAAAGGTTTTAATTTCAGGTTCCCGGAACCCTGCCGCTCTGTGTTGGCCGAAATACCCGATCGAATCAAATATAATTTTTCTCTGAAGCGGTTGTTGCCCAACTCCACGACTGACAAGACTAACATCAGGCCCGCGAGGGCGTCGGATATTCGCCACCGGCAACAGAACCGGGCAACCCAGCTTTCAGCAGTTGCGGGAAATCAGCAAGCCCGTCCATCACGAATTTGCTTTACCTGTTGCGCTGTTGGGGTATTCTGTCCACCGTCCAATTTAAATTTGGATGGCCAGAAAGAGTCTGCGGGGGTTTTCCCTCACGGATCTATCTTGTGCTGCGGGCGATGGAGACTCTCAAAATCTCGATCGAGCTAATTCACAGGTTTCCACAGAGTACATCCCTAGCTAAGATTAACAGATGGGCGCTCTAGCTTACGGTGTTTCGCCGCAGTAATTGACTTGTCGAAAATCTGCAGTCAGCGCAAAAGATGCCAATATCGGGGAAAAAGTGCAAGTCTAACTCAAATGGTACAGCAATTGCGTCACTCGCACTCACAGCCCGTGCTGTCTGCGCCCGTGCCCCCGAATATCACTCAGCGGCACGGCCCGGAGGCTAGCCGACAGTATCCAGCAGCAGACTGTTAAACTTGCTATAACCTTGGCGGTCTCAAACACACAGGCGAAGATATTGGTTGTCTATTGTATCGTGCTGCCAGCAGTTTTCAAATACCAAATAAAACAGACACAGGAGCGAGAATAATACATAAATTTGGCAAATCAACTCACAATTAGGGAGCATCGGGGACTTGGCAAAAAGCTTTTTTTTTGTGGCGATAGCAGTTCTGCGAACTCTTCGAGAGTTCGCAGAACTGCTATCAGCCAAAGCAAGTTGTTGAAGCGTTCGCGCGCCTGAAAGCAAAAAACAGATGCACCCTACAATCAAAACGGTTATTCCTATATATTATGAGATATCCAGACTGCTGTTAAAAGTGCCGGATTCGTGTTTCCTCTTTTTCATAGAGGTGAGGGGTAAGCGGGCATTTCCCGCAAGACGAGTTTATGTGAATATCATTAAATAATAAAATTAGGGTGCACGAGAGAAAACTGTGGATCAGAAGAATTCCGAATTGAAAACTCATATCATGTCCGAATCGCTCGCGATTAAAAGCCGGGGCGGGTTTTTGAAATCGTCAGTTATTGGCAGATATTTTTGGTGAACCCTCCCCTACCATATTACGGGCGATCGACCGGACTGGATATCGGGCATCAAAAATTAAGGTTGATTCTTGCTTCGGCCAACTCACAACAACTTCAGATTCACGAACTATTGTGACTTCAGCAATTGAAATCGGCGAATTCTTCCTTTCAACTGAGATCTTGCACCATTCTCAATTAGCCCTTGCATTTTGTGCCAAAATATGAAAAAAAGGACGTATAAACAATGTGATAAGTTAATGTTAACCATCCTTAATTACGCTCAAGCATTAGTCTATA
>NZ_JADEXD010000084.1 GCF_015207285.1 Tychonema sp. LEGE 07203
ATTCCATTTCTTGCTGCTGCCGCCCCTTACCAAGGGGGGGTTGGGGGGGGTTTGGCAACATTCGCACTCGGACTAAATTGGGGGCGAGGATGCTGATTTTGAGAGCGGAATTGGTACAGTTGAAGTGAATTGTGCGATCGGTTTTGTCGATCGATTGTACGGAGTCGATCGTTGACCAAGGCTGTTCTGTGGTTTGAAGTTTTCCGAAGTATTGCGGCATATGCAATTTGATAATTGGTAATTGGTAATTGGCAATTAGTAAACCGATCGTGCAAGCCGCACTTGACTGCCGTCATCTAACTAAAGGAGGAATATAACTTGTCAGTATTTTAAGGAAATCAACAAATGCGGTAAAATATACTTCAGGCATACTGTGGCTAGCTGAATAAATTACTATAAAAAATGAAACAGGTATCCATAAACCCAGTGGAGAATAACTGATGCCTTGCACCATTTTTCGTTTTAAATCAGGCTTTACGAACTGGCCGGACAGCCTGTTATCGATCGCGGTGCGAGATGTTAGGAATAACGGAGTAGCTGATTCTGGCCTATGAATCAACTTTTTGCTTGATGTTACAAAGCTTACCATACTTGGCTTATAGCAATTGGGAAATCTTGAATTCATATTTGTATTCAGCAACGCCAGATTTAATATCTAAAAGCTCTAACCGCTCTTAACGCAGAGGAATCAGAGAAAGGGGAGAGAAATTCGATCGTGCTGATTCTACTGGATTTGACATTACCATAATACCTCTCTTCTCTCTGCGCTCTTAGCGCCCTCTGCGGTAAAAAAAAAAGGCGTTGCTGAATAACTTAAATCCGCTACTGTATCGATCCTTGCAGGAGTTGTATTTTTTTTACCCCACCCCAACCTTCCCCAAACCCGCGGGGAGAAAGTAAGAAATTCACAAATGATGCAAGGATTGCTATAATATCGATCGCGCGATTGGTTGCCACAACTCCTGCGGAATATCAGTTAAACAACTATAGCCATCTTCGCCTCTATTGTGAATTTTCCTCTTCTCTTCCTTCCCATCTTCGCGGTTCATTATATCCGGCAAAAAACCAAGTGGAGCTTTCGCTGCACAATTACGAAATCTCCACTTTTATTACTATTCTGGTTGCTGCAAAAACCCTGTTGCCTTCACTAGGTTTTACTTGTACAAAACAGCATCTTTCAAACTCGCGATCTTGCCTAGCGCTTCATCGAGATCCTCTTGGGACGCGCCGTGGGCAACGATGGCATCGGTCAAATGCTTCACAATTGCATCAAAGTGTTCGGGCTGTAAATTCAAACCTGCGTGCGCTTTCTCCATTGAACGGCCTGAGTATTGCTTGGATCCACCGAGGGCATAAGAGATAAAAGCAGTTTGATGGCGGCGCTGTTTTTCCATGTCTGTATGATCGAAGAAATGGCTCACTATCTCGTCTGCCAAAACATCGCGGTAAAAATCATCTACCATCTCTTTAATGGCTGGTTCTCCACCCATTCTCTCGTACAATGTTGTTGCCATATCGTTTCAGCGAGTTGTTGTTTTTTTAACTTACCCTTTAATTATAGCGGGCACTATTGCTTTTTTCACCCAGTGAAATATTAATTTAATCTGAAATAATTACTTAGTAACTGTTGTGACTGCTGGTATTTTTAGACCACTTTCTATTATTGTAAACTTTATTAACGTTCGATCGCCAGTGAGATACTGTCGATCGCCCTCCCAGCATTTTGACCTAATGCACGGATTGCTTGTTTTAGCAAGATGTTTCCGACACAGCACCAACACGCATCTGTTTTCCAGCTAGCAAACTCAAGAAATTAGTGATAAAATAGCGGCCGGATGCGATCGCGGAAATTAGGCCCGCCCCTGCAATTGCACAAGTTAAAATAAATGGCGATCGGCTGCTGAGCGGCATCATGTATCATGGAATTACAAATATCATCTTCTCACCTCAACGATCGCCTGTATAGTAATATTTGGCAGTTGCTAATCGGTTGCGACACTTCCGGGCGATCGCCCGCAGTAAAAAAACCTTTGACTTAAGTACGCGGACTTAAATCAAGATTATGTCATCCGCCAGGAACGAAGCAATCCCAAATCTGAGCGATTGCTGCATTTCTATCTGCTGTTTCCTTAAACTTTGATGATTTTTAAGCGCCTTGAAATATTACAGCCAACATCCTAACGCTTTCTCGATCGACTACCTCAACGACTTGCGAGGCTCAATTCTAGCATCCCCGTATCTGGCAATCAACAACCTCAACCGCGATTTCATTGGCACAAAAGGCTTTTCGGTGGTGTTTCAGCGCTCCGAAATTGCCGAAGTAGAGCGCCGCTTCCCCTTCTTCAAACCCTATCTAGACAGAGCATTAAACCCTGAATGCAACGCTTTTTACCTCAACCCCTTGTTGCTGGGTGAAGGTTCCCGCGTCGATCCGCATATCGATCGATCTTTGCGATCGTACTGCAAAACCGTCGAACCTCCCGCCGCCGTCAGCGTTTTGTACGTACAAGTACCGCCAAACTTGCAAGGAGGAGAATTGATACTGCGGCGCAACAAACAGCAAGTCGGACAGATTAAGCCGCAAGCCAACTCACTCATCTATTTTCAAGGAGATTTGACTCACTCTGTCAACGCGGTTAAAAGTAGCGGAAGTCGTTTAAGTTTGGTTTGCGAACAGTACAGTTTGAGCGCCACAGAATTGTCAGATATTCCCGGATTTACGGTGGAATCTAGGGCCGCGAAAGCCAAAAGTAAGTAAGGTTTATTCGATCGCTGATACCTGCTGTAAATTAGCCACAATACTTGTAGGGGCTGGTTAACCAAAAATTTATGACTCAAACCCACAATATCTATAAACCCGCCCGCACGCGACAAAGTTCGATCGCCCGCAATTCAACCGACATCAGATCCGCTGGTAGAGTGCCTCAAATTTTAACTCTCAATAATCCGAATAACCCACTGCTGGCGCACCCTACAACTGCTGCGATCGCCCGCCGTTTCAGTAGAAAGGCCTCCTGTTATACTGAATTGTGCGGTTGTGTGCGATCGGGCGATCGACCATTCCGCCAAAAAAAGTAACATTCTGTAGCCTGTGCTACATTAATTAAGTTAATGATTGCTTACACTCTCCAAGTGTAGACTGTGCAGTCTCCATAATTCCCCAAAACCATAAACGAGTGCGTTGTTTGCTGGGCTGCGATTTATCGATCGTCGAACCGTTAAAAACCATAAGTAGTTTTGAGCTGAATTAATCGGAATTGACTCGCACAAAATTTTTGAGCTTATCAGGGTTAAAATTAGCTACTAAATCTGTGCAGCGACCACATCTATGATGTTAACTAAAGTTAGTACAGCCTCTTGTCATCTATTTTATTCCTAAGAACTGAAATCCCACCGCATCTATCGAACACTGGATTTTCAGCAACACAGAAAGCGAAGTGATTGCGCCTCGCTCCTCCAATCCTTCATATCCTGCCAAAACAGGCATTCTCCAAACAGTTAGCCTTGACTAAAAATGTTAGTAAATCTAACAGATTCATCAACGGTTAGACTTGCCCTAACCACTATTTTTCACAACTACCGATCCCCCAATCCCCATAAAAATAATCATGAGTGGAAACCAATCGCGCGTTCAAGCAATTTCTCAAATCGTCAACCGCAAACTGACCCCACCCAAGCCTCTCAAGCGGTTAGAAGATATGTGGGCAACAGACGTTTTTAGTCTGAGCCAAATGCAAGCAAGACTGCCCAAAAATATTTTCAAATCAGTAAAAAACACCATTCAAACCGGGCAAACCCTCGATCCTTCCGTAGCTGATGTAATTGCAGTAGCAATGAAAGATTGGGCCATTTCCAAAGGAGCCCTGTACTACGCCCACGTATTCTTCCCGCTAACCAACAGCACCGCCGAAAAACACGACGGTTTCATCTCACTCCAAAGCGACGGCTCCGTCATCTCAGAATTTGCAGGTAAACTTTTAGTACAAGGCGAACCCGACGGTTCCTCCTTTCCCAACGGCGGCATTCGCTCCACCGAAGCCGCTCGCGGATACACAGCCTGGGATGTCACCAGCCCCGCCTATGTCATGGAAACAGACAACGGCATGACTTTGTGCATTCCCACCGTTTTCATCTCTTGGACAGGTGAAGCCCTAGACAAAAAAACCCCGCTTTTGCGCTCCATTAGCGCCATGAACAAAGCAGCAACCAGAGTCTTAAAACTGTTAGGAAACACCGAAGTTGCTCCGGTAAATTCCAGTTGCGGTTGCGAACAAGAATACTTCCTAATAGATGCCAACTTTGCCAGCAGCCGCCTTGACTTGCTGCTAGCAGGTCGCACCCTCTTTGGCAAAGCTCCCGCCAAAGGTCAGCAATTTGACGACCACTATTTTGGAGCCATCCCAGAGCGCGTTCAAGTCTTCATGCAAGAAGTAGAAGAAAGAATGTATCGCCTGGGAATTCCTGCCAAAACTCGCCACAACGAAGTAGCACCCGGTCAGTTTGAAATTGCACCAGTTTTTGAAGCAGCAAACGTCGCCAGCGACCACCAACAATTAACCATGACAATTCTCCGCAACACAGCGAAGAAACACGGTTTTATGTGCTTGCTGCACGAGAAGCCCTTCGCGGGAATCAACGGTTCCGGCAAACACGTCAACTGGTCAGTTGGTAACGCCACCCAAGGCAACTTATTAGACCCCGGCGATACACCGCACTCTAACATACAATTCCTGGTATTCTGCGGCGCTGTGATTCGCGGCGTTCACAAATACGGCCCCTTATTGCGCGCCGTAGTTGCAACTGCCAGCAACGACCACCGTTTGGGTGCCAACGAAGCTCCACCAGCGATTATGTCGGTCTACTTGGGCTCGCAATTAGAAGATATCTTCGAGCAAATTAGCAAGGGAGGAATTAAAGGTTCTAAAAATGGCGGAATCATGAATTTAGGCGTAGAAACACTGCCTACCTTCATCAAAGATGCCGGCGACAGAAACCGGACTTCGCCCTTTGCCTTTACGGGAAACCGCTTTGAATTCCGCGCCGTAGGTTCCAGTCAATCTGTTTCCGGCCCGCTGGTGGCGATGAATACAATTCTTGCAGATTCTTTGGATTGGGTTGCTAACAAATTAGAAAGCGATTTGGCTAAGGGAACTGAACTGAATGCTGCCATCCAAACACTTCTGAAAGAAGTGATGGACGAGCACGGCGCAGTGATATTTGGCGGTAACGGCTATTCGGAAAAATGGCACAAAATGGCTGTTGAAGAACGGGGTTTAGCCAACTTGCGGACTACGGCAGATGCTTTGTCGGCGTTGAAGGAAGGATACGTTGAAGACTTGTTTGAAAAGACAGGTGTTCTAACTCCGGTTGAACTAGAAAGCCGTTATGATGTGTATGCAGAGCAGTATTTGCTGGCAATAGAAGTCGAAGCAAAACTGGTACTGAGCATGACAAAAACTATAATTTATCCGGCAGCGGTGAGCTATTTGTCCGATCTTTCTAACACGATTTATAAGTTGAAAGAAATTGGCATTGAATTGGAAAAGGCAACTGCCGAAAAAGTAGCTGCTCTGGTTAAGTCAATGATGGATACCGCGAGCAAGTTGAGCGATGCTTTGAGCAAGCACGATTTTGCTACAACAGACGAGCATATGCAGTACGCTTCGCAAACAATTCGCCCTTTGATGGATGAGGTTCGCCAGTATGCTGATGCTTTGGAAGGTGAAGTGGCTGATGATTTGTGGCCGCTGCCTACTTATCAAGAAATGCTGTTTGTTAAGTAATCGCAAATAGAGTTAATTTCTGTAAGGACACGGCAGTGCCGTGTCCTTATTTGTTTCGGTAAATTGCAGGTTAGATTTGTTGCATCATTGCAAGAAACCCGGTTTCTTGCTAAGGATTGAAAACTTAATAACTTAAGCACCTCCTACACTCCTCTCTCCTGCAAGTTTCGAGTTCAAAGGAGGCTCTTCGGAGCCCCAGAAGCATTACCAGGCTGCAAGCCATTGGTGACAACTTCTTAAGTTGTCACCAATGTCAAGTGGGATAGGCAGACAGATTTAACTGCTGCCTTATTCTGGATTTATGCTCATATGTTACAATCCTCAAATCCTGGTTCTCCCTGGCACTAAAATAGGCTATTGGATCGGATGCCTTGCCATGAGAATAGGCATGATTAAAGTGATAAAATCCGCCCCACAGCATTTCTCAAGAAATCTGCTCAGTACAAAGTGACAATTCGTCAGCAACGGCATCAGCCACATCAAGCAGCACCGCATAAAACAGCCAAGTGGCCCAAATTTGAAGCTTGATGCCATTCACAGAACCAGTCCACAAATAAGACAGTCCCAACAAGCGTTTCACTAGACAAAAAGCCGTCTCAATCTGCCATCGACGACTGTAAATATCGGCCACAACATAGGGTGGCAGTTGCTTTGGGTCAGTCACAGATGTAACATAACGATACCAGGTTTCTCCATGAGGTACTTCGACTAAACCTACTACGATCGGCTTAGCTCGTCCCGGCAGATGTCCCAATTCAATGATTTGGTCAACTAGATGCGGTGTCTGAGTCAAAGTTTTTTTGACTCGATAACTTGCCTTTTTTAAACGGGTAATCAAAGCCCCACCTTGTGCCACCAAAGCTGCAAATTCTGTAAAGTCATAAAAACCGCGCTCGAATATCAGTAAAGTATCCGCTGGTACAACTGAATGTAACCAAGACCAACTTTTTGTATCGGAGTAGTAAGGATTATCTTCAAACTCTATGGCGATCGGCAAATGGGTAATTAAATCTACGATGGTATAGATTTTACTCCCTAGGGATACAGGTTGGTCTTGCAGGCTTTGCAGTTTTGGGAAAATTGCTTCTAACCAAAATGTTGTCTGGCAAAACTTAGGCTTGCAGGTAACTTTCGTTGCTGTCGCGACAACCACCTAGTTTGCAACTGTGGCAGTAATTCCATCATCACCCGTTCCAACAATTCTGCGGGAAACTCCAGAAATCTTTTAGATAATGTGGCGTTGGGATACTTGCACTGCTTGACACCACAACAAGTCTTCTCGAAGTAACATACGGCTGAGTTCCCGTACTGACGGCACTTGTCGCCACAACGCCGGTTAACCCAGTGCCGCCATCATCAAAGGTAAACCCAGTATCCGCGACCTGAATCCCAACTGCTGGTAGTAGCCGCCGTTGGTGATAAACTAAGGGGGAGAGCAATTCTGGCAATCAGGCTGCTAAGTAGTAAGACACAATTAATTACATAGAACTATGGGCTACAAGCCTTGTATAGTAAAGAATCAGCAAAAAATCAGTGTGTAATTAATTCTGTCCAATTACTTATGGCTTCAGTTTCTGGAGCAGGCACATTCCGATCGCGAATACGATCGGGATTGATTGTACGTCGTTTTCCCATGTTGCTCTGAGAGTTACACCAAAGACAGAAGATCGTCTTACACACCCTGGCTCTGGGCAAGCCAGAAGTTCCTCCCGGAGGGAGAAACTTCTGCTTAAGTTGTCACCAATGGGCCTATTCTGGTAACGAGGTAACACGAGGTAACTAATGATTGACGATCGCCATATCACGACGAGCCTGATACGATCGAGTGAGATTAAAAACTTAAAATTTTTTGTCATTATACCATGACTCGTCCTACAGCAACTCTTTTAATTTCCTGTCCCGATCGCAAAGGACTTGTCGCGTTACTTGCTAATTTTATCGCATCCCATAACGGCAATATTATTCATGCGGATCACCATACTGATTTTACCGCAGGATTATTTTTAAGTCGTCTGGAATGGCAATTAGAAGATTTCGACTTAAAAACCGAAGAAATTACACCAGCTTTTAGTGAAATTGCCAAGGATTTACAAGCAAATTGGCAATTACATTTATCCTCAAAAGTTAGACGGATCGCGCTCTGGGTAAGCCGTCAAGATCATTGTTTGTTAGACTTAATTTGGCGGCAGCGCTCTCAAGAAATCTGCGGTGAAATCCCCCTGATTGTCAGCAATCATGAAAGCTTAAAACCCATTGCTGCACAATACGGTATAGATTTTGAATATCTGCCCATTACTAAAGACAATAAAGTTATTCAAGAAGCACGACAGTTAGAAATTCTGAAAAATTATCATATTGATTTGGTGGTTTTGGCGAAATATATGCAAGTTTTGAGCCAAGATTTTCTGAGAGCCTTTCCCAACGTAATTAATATTCACCATTCATTTTTGCCCGCGTTTGTGGGAGCAAATCCCTATGGACGGGCTTATGAAAGAGGGGTAAAAATTATCGGTGCAACAGCCCATTACGTTACTCCCGATTTAGATGCTGGCCCGATTATTGAGCAAGATGTTGTGCGCGTGAGTCACCGCGATGAAGTGTCGGATTTAGTTCGCAAAGGTAAAGATTTAGAAAGAGTTGTTTTGGCAAGGGCGGTGCGATATCATTTACAAAATCGTGTTTTGGTTTATGGCAATCGAACTGTTGTTTTTGCTTGAATTTTGAACTTTACTCGCGTTTTTTTAGATGACTTCACAGTTAAGGGTTTTTTTGCCTCAAAGCGACTTACTTTGTCACAAAAAAATACCGGGTTTTTTATTTTATTTTGCGACTATAAGTTGTGGATTTTTGTAATAAAACCCGGTGTTTTACTGCGGTTGTGTCTAGCAGTATCATCTAGAAAGATGCGCGCCGGCTTGAGACTAAGCAGAAGAAAATCAGCAATCTTGGGAATGCGAGGTGCATGAAATAATTGCTCCTCGCATTTTATTTATTGCAGGAGGTTACATTCTGGCGAATAATGTTTCGGCGTAGGCTCGATCGATCAATTTGCGAGCAACCGTCTGAATTCCCGTATGTTCGTAATAATTGGTAGTCATGTCCAAAAACGCGGCGACATAATCCAATTTATCATCGGCAATATCAACGTATTGCTTGAGATTGCCTAAAACTGTGGCGGGAGTTAAGCCGCGAGACTGTACTAAATTGTTCATCCAACCTTGGGCTGAGGCGAAGGTTGTTGTCACAAATCCGAATTTTTGGGCATTATTTGCGCCGGGAATTAGGTTGCTGATGTTTTGGAATGTTGAGTTTTGCTGCAAGATTGAAGGATTTAAGCCGCCTAGGGTGTTTTGCGCTACTCTAATGAAGTCCGGGCCGAGGGGAATTAAACCGTCAGCGCATACTAATGCAGCCATCCGCATTAGAGATTCGTCTTTGTATTGTGATAAGTAATTGGCAAAGCTTCCCGCGTTGTTAAGGGAAATATTGTTAAGCTTGCAAAAGACTATGAGTTCGATCGCCACTTTGACACACAAGTCGATCGTTTGAGTGGTGTCAGCCTTGGGAGTGAGGCGGCTCATAAACGAGAGAAAGCCGATTTTTTCGCCGATTTTATTTGCCATAGCGGTTGCGCCCAAGGCACTGTCGGCGCTGTCTGCAAGCTGGTAAAGCTTGACTGCGCCTTGATAGGGCTCGTTGGAGTTGGCGTAAAGCTCGATCGCCCTGCTGCGAATTTTCCCAACTAATTTGCGCTTTGTTTCCCCTGTCACCGCTTGAATAGTATTATCAAAACCCGTGAGATTGTTCCACTCCCCCGGCACCACAAAATCCAGGGATTTGAGCATCATCACAGTAATCCCAGAAGACGGCAAATTGTCAACCAATTCCACAATAGACTTGCTCATCACAAACTCCTGAATAGCCAGATTTAAAAGTGTTCTTCCAAATACTCCAACTCCCACAAATCCGATTCCAGATTTTCGGTAAAATCCGCACAATTAAGTAGACAAGTGCCAATAACAATTAAACAGCAATCGCCAGTTTTGCACTACTCCTGTTTTTTATCTCCTCTCTAACTCTGCGTTTTCTGCGGCTTATTTAAAAAAAAGTTAAGTTTCATTATATATGCCGACTAAAATCGCGTAGATATGTTAAAATTGATAGCGCAAAAAAGAAAAACATAAAATATGACTGTTGCAGTTAACAAAACTCCGGGATTAGCCTCGCGCTTAGTAAACGGCGTACTCTCCATCAAACCTTTGGCCGCTTTAGCCAAACACCAAGCGCGGGAAATGATGATTAAAAGAGCCGAAAGAATCGGCGTGCATTGGCGGCAAGATGCCCAAGCACTTTTAGCCCGGAATTGGGATGCAGAAATGCTCAGCGTAGAAAATCCCGATCTTGTTTACCCGAAATATTATCTAACTTCATTTCACGCCTACGAAAAAGGTAATATGAGTTGGGAAGCTGCCACAGAAGTTGAAGTTGCAGCCCGTGCAGTTCATGCGGGAATTTGGCCAGAAGCCGGTGCAGAAGGCGATGCCAAACTCCGCGCCAGCTATCACGAAATCGTTAAATCTCAAATTGCCAAAACACCGCAAGATATTGTCGATTTGGGATGCAGCGTAGGAATGAGTACCTTTGCGCTTGGGGATGTTTACCCGGAAGCAAAGATGGTCGGTGTTGATTTGTCGCCTTATTTTTTAGCAGTTGCTCAATACCGTTCTCAACAAAGAAAATCTGAATCTTTAAATCAAAAATCTCCGACTTGGGTGCACGCTGCTGCTGAATCTACTGGTTTACCTGCGGCTGCTTTTGATTTGGTTTCTATTTGTCTGGTTTGTCACGAGTTGCCACAGAAAGCTGCGAAGGAAGTATTTAGGGAAGCGAGGCGTTTGCTGCGTGTTGGCGGACATTTGACAATTATGGATATGAATCCTCAGTCGGAAGTTTATGCTAAAATGCCTCCTTATATTTTGACTTTGCTCAAGAGTACGGAGCCTTATTTGGATCAGTATTTTGGGTTGGATATTGAGCAAGCTTTAGTAGATTCTGGTTTTGCGATGCCGACAATCACTTGCAATACAGTCCGACACCGGACTATTGTTGCTGAAGCTATAAATAGTTAGGTTTGGGGGAATGTGTTTGCGGTCGATGATGCTTAAAAAATGTATTAGACCGCAACAACGGTATAATCATCAGGACTTCTGATAACTAAAAGTATGTTAAGCGACGTAAGAGTGGGTAAGCCGAGCTTGGATGATGTCTTATCTTTGGATGGTTCGCAACAAGTGCAAAGAACGTTTTGCATGAAGCCAGAGCCAGCAACAGTTGTTTCTCTTTTTTCTGGTTGTGGCGGTATGGATTTAGGTCTATCTGGTGGCTTTAGATTTCTGGCAAAATGGTACAACCCACTCCCTTTAGATATTGTATGGGCGAACGATATCAACGAGTTTGCTTGCAGAACATACAAGCATAATCTTGGCAAAAAAATAATTTGTGGTGACATTTGGAATTTGATGGATACTATGCCAAAGTATGCCGATGTAGTTGTTGGTGGTTTCCCTTGTCAAGACATATCCGTCAATGGTAAACGGGCTGGTATTGATGGTAGTAGAAGTGGACTTTATAAAGCAATGGTCGAGGCAGTAAAAAGGCTCGAACCAAAAATATTCGTAGCCGAAAATGTGAAAGGACTGCTGATGCAAAATAACAAAGCATCTTTAGAAAAAGTGATATCAGATTTTTCAAGCATTGGCTATGAGGTAGATTACAGACTATATCATGCAGCCGACTTTGGAGTTCCCCAAACTAGAGATCGAGTTTTCATTGTGGGCACACAGCCAGGAGTTAATTTTGAACCTCCAAGGCCAATTCTTTCAAAAGCCGAGCATATTACATCTGAACAAGCGATCGCCGATTTAGAGCAAATGCCAGAAGATGAATCAATTAACCATATTTGGAGCAAAGCAAACCGAAGCCCCGAGCAAGGGAGCAGATGCTTGAAAGCCGACAGACCGGGCTACACAATACGGGCAGAATGTCACGGAAATATACAGTTTCACTATAATCAGCCTAGGAGAATTTCCATGCGGGAGGCGGCACGCATCCAGTCTTTTCCCGACAAGTTTATTTTTCAGTCTAAGCTCCGAGAAACAGAGCGACAGATCGGTAATGCTGTTCCACCCGTATTATCTTGGCATATTGGCAAGGCTGTGATTGCTGCACTAAATAACTAAAGAAGCAAATGAATATTGATGAATTTGAAGCTATTGTATCAGAAGTTGTAGAGCGACTAAATCAAACAATCAGAATAAGCGGCAAGTTCACATCTTCCAAACAATTTGAGGACGAAGTTAGAAATGTGCTTGCGTCGATGGGATTAACCATTAACTATGAACCTCATCCTCATGTTTTCCCTGATATAGCGCTGGGCGAGTTTGGCATAGAGGTTAAATTCACAACGAATGATACATGGAGAAGCATTGCGAACAGTATATTTGAAGGTATGCGCGATCTATCTGTTGAGCATATTTATTTGATTTTCGGAAAAATGGGAGGGGAGGCGGAAGTTAGATGGGGGAAGTACGATGACTGTGTTATCCATGTCAGAACCTCTCATGTTCCAAGGTTCGAGGTTGAAATGACTGCGGAAGAGAGCCTATTTGAGCAAATGGGTACTACCTATGAATTATTCTCTAAAGCTTCAGACGAACAAAAAATGACCTATGTAAGGGCTTACGCAAGAAAACGTCTTAAGCCAGGGGAACGACTGTGGTGGCTTGAGGAGAAAGAAGAACAAGAACACTCTTTACCTCTCCAAGTCAGGATCTATATGAACCTCGCTCAGAATGAGAAGCGTCAACTTCGTGCTGAGGCAGCTATACTATGCCCCCAAATAGTTAAGCCTTCGCGTGCTAAAGATAAATACTCCGATGCTGTAAGTTATATGCTCACTTATAGAGGGGTTCTCTGTCCGCAGGCTCGTGACCTATTTTCTGCTGGTAGCGTTGCACTAAGAAAAGACGGATCTAGGGGCGGAAATTATCTTCAGAGAGCACTTGCTGATATAGAAAGTGAAATGCGAATTGCTGCTGCAACTCTTGAATACTCTCTGTTTGAGGAATATTGGGGAAGAATCGTACCCATCGAAGAAAGAATTTCTATGTGGCTGGCTATGGCTGATAACTATGCAAGGGGTTGGATTCCTTCTGAAGTGCTATTTTTGGACAAAGTTTATGACTGAGATGCTGCTTATTAAACGAACATTCTATTGAAAAGAAATTCTTAGCACACATACTCTGACACAAAATTAGCTGAGTATTCACCAAAGTTGATTCGTAATAAATTTAACCTGACAGACGATCGAATTAACGCTGCTATGTCTTACATTGAAGCTAATCGCGCTCAAATCGAAACAGAGTATCAACAGGTATTGCAAACAAGAGCAGAAATTCGCTCCTATTGGGAAAATCGCAACCGCGAAAGGTTCGATCGCATTGCCATGATGCCGCACAAGCCCGGACAAGAAGCTCTCTGGGCAAAACTTGAGGAGCAAAAAGCCAGACGTGCCGCACAGCAATGATGACTTTTCTAGTTGACTTTAATCTTGACGGCTATGCTCTTCTTTTGCTGGGAATCTTGACAAAACTCGGCTGGCTTGAACTCATAAAATCTTGAGCAAAATGCGGTGAGACCACTTGCCGGAGGAGGTAAGATGTGCAGACCGCAATTTAAACTTTGGTTAGCAATCTCAGATTAGCATATCGCGCTATGCTACCGTAGATACTTTTTCGTACTCTTCACTATGTTTTTGCACTGCATCCCAGATATCAACTTTTTGCTGAAGATTTAGCCACAGTTGAGGGCCATTCCCCAATGCTTTCCCAATCCGAATTGCCATATCTACTGTAATTGGTCTTTGACCTAAAACAATTTCGCTGACACTGCGGCGAGATACACCAAGTATCTCAGCAAACCTGGTTTGAGTCATTTCAATATCTTCAAGCATATCTGAAATGACCTCGCCCGGATGTACTGGTCTTGCTTTCCTCCCTTGAATCATGTCTTTTATGTCTTTCATGCAACTCTCCTTTCGGTTTAAGTTAATTTTTTAGATTTTGTTTTATGGGCTAGTGATAATCTTCGAGAGCTATATCGTATGCGTTGTTATCCTGAAATGTAAAAGTTATACGCCAGTTACCTGATACCTTTATTGACCAAGTTCCCTGTCTATCACCTTTAAGCTCGTGTAAATCATAGCCTGGTATTCTAATATCATCTATAATTATTGCTGTATCTATTACTTCAAGTCTTGCTCTTGTCCTTTTTCAAGTTCTTTAGGAATTCCCTTTGCATTACCTTCCCTCAATAATTTTTCTAAGGCTTTATTTTTAAAAGTTTGTATCATGTGAAATAATCCTTCAATCAAGGCTGAATATCCAGTTCATAGCACTTGTATATATTAATTAAAAAAAAGTTTTTGTAACCTTTGAGATTACTTTATTAATGTAACCTATGAGGTTACAGATGTCAAGCCTAAAATAATTGCCAAAGCAAAAATCGCTCCAATCTACTAACAGGGCTGGATCTGGGAGAAGGAAAAAGCGATCGTAGCGGCTGAGCTAAGCGGATGGTGTTGGCGGTCAATGACGCTCCAAAACTGGATTCGATCGCAACTGCGGTACAATTAAGCCTTAGACAGCAGTCTGAGCTAGAAGATTTCGATCGAACCCTAAATGAAGGACATTATTATGAACCAGACAGCCCCTCCTCAAAACGCGATCGATTGTTTGCAGGTTATTTTGGATGCCACGGCATCGAAAAATTACGAGCTTTTTACCACAGTCGGCGATGCAGGCTACAAAACGAGCATTACACAAAAAATGTTTGACGATGTTAGCGAACAGCTCGCTTCACGCATGGAAAAGGGATATTCAATTAATTATTTTGGCGAGATAAAACAAGGTAATTGTCCGATTTATTTGTGGAAGCTGAGTTTTGAAGATGGTGGAGATGAATTTGTAGCCCACATGACTATGAATGGAGACCAAGTTGCTGGGATTTTCATCGAATAATATCGTTTCCGGCTGCATCGGAATGATAAATTAGAGGGCAATTCATGAATGATTTTTACAAGTCACCACCTATCTCGGTGCAATTTTCAGTTGTTCGATTCACAGTCAACAGTCAACAGTCAACAGTCAACAGTCAACAGTTAACAGTCAACAGTCAACAGTCAACAGTTAACAGTCAACAGTCAACAGTTAACAGTCAACATCATGAGGAGTGCAACCGGAATTGATATAACATATCTTGCTTGACACGGCGTTTTACTCAAGTGAATCTAACGCCGATCGCCCACAACGGTTAATCGAAACCGATCGGGCGGCACAAAGGTAATTCCCCGGCGGGCTGGACGAATTGCCCGATCGAGATTTGAGACAAATTCCCGCGCCGACAACACAGTTGCTAACACCAGCTTCATCTCAAACATTGATAGCGCCATCCCGATACAGCTTCGACTCCCGCCTCCAAACGGTAAATATTCAGACGCGGAAAACTTGCGATCAAAAAAGCGATCGGGATTGAATAAAGCCGGATTTTCGTAGGTTTCAGGCCGGCGGTGGGCCAAATACACGCAGGGAATTAAAATGGTTCCCGGTTGATATGTATAGCCTTGAAGTTCGATCGCCCTTTTTACCTTGCGCGGCTGCGAAATTAAGGCGATGGGATAAACCCGCAGCGCTTCTTTACAGACTGCGGTTAAATAGGGCGACTGCGAAAGTGCGATCGGATCGGGATTTTCGCCCAATTCATCCAACTCGCGGCGCAACTTCGCGAGAGATTCGGGAAACTGATGCAGCCAGTAAAACGCCCAAGTCAAGGCAGATCCGGTGGTTTCGTGTCCCAACAGCAACAGCGTCATCAACTGATCGCGCAATTCTCGATCGCCAATGGATTCGCCTGCTTCGTCGCGCGCCATCATCAACACTGACAAAATATCCGTGCGAGACGCATCGAGAGGGTGCGATCGCCTTTCGGCAATTTCGGCATAAATCAGCGAGTCAATCTGCGCCATTTGCTGCAAAAACTGCCCCCACGGACTCCAAGAGCCCAAATTTTGCTGCAGCGGTTCAAAGAAAAATTGGATTGAGTACAGCTCAGAGGTAATTGCTTCTAAAAGTTCGCTGAGCAAGTGTTTGAGCTGTTCGTAGCGCTCTCCAGGCACCAATCCGAAGACAACTTGCAGGATTACTTGCAGCGAAATTTCTGACATTTCTTGCCGCACGGCGATCGCCTCTGGGGCTTTCCAATTCTGTGTTTGCTTTCGCGTCAAATCCACAATCAAGTGCCCTTGACTGTGCAACTGTTCTCGATGCAGCGCCGGCATTAATAGCTGTCGCTGTCGCAGGTGTCGCGCCCCCTGGTTCATAATTAGCGATTCTGTTCCCACCAGCGGGCGAAATACGTTGGTGACTTTGCCAAATTCAAAGGCATCAGCCAAGGTGGTAAACACTGCCTGAACGGCTTCTGGATTGCCCAGGAACACGACGGGGGGCGAAGCGGGCCCCAGTACGCGGGCGGTAAATGTATCGCCGTATTTGGCTTGGTTGCGGTCGAAAAATGCGATCGGATCGGCTACCAGCGAAAGAGTTTGGAACAAGGCAGGAGAACGAGATCCGGTGGGCAATATCATTGCAAAACTGGCGATACACAATGTTTCTAGTGTATAGCCTTTCTCAGAAAGATGAGGTAATGTCGGGCATCGGGCATAGGGCATCGGCCAAACCGGGCATAGGGCATAAGGCATACCTCATCTTTCTGATAAGTGCTATATATCGATCGACCTTGCACCTGGAAATTTATCTGCGATCGATGGCGAAGGCAAGTAGCAAAAATAGTAATGCTATAGCCTTTCTAGCTCTCATATGAGGTACTATCCGGGATAGGGCATAGGCCAAACCGGGCATAGGGCATAGGCCAAACCGGGCATAGGGCATAGGCCAAACCGGGCATAGGGCATAGGGCTATCCTCACTTTTTTGATAACCGCTATAAGTAGTAAGACACAATTAATTACATAGAACTTTGGGATGCAAGCATTGTCTAGTAAAGAATAAGCAAAAAATCAGTGTGTAATTAATTCTGTCCAATTACTTATCGGGATCGATCGCAGATTGTACGGCTAGCTTCCCAGCCTAAACGGGTAAAAGTGTTGGCGATGTTTGGTTTGGCATTATGCTCAAGAAAATTAAATGAATTTAAGATACAATTGCTGTAAAAACTGGTAGCCTGTTGGCTGAATTTGTTATGACATTAACATCCCGTGTTATTCATAGCGACCCCGATATTCTGGGGGGAACCCCTGTTTTTGTTGGGACTCGCGTGCCAATGAAAACCCTACTTGATTATCTTGAGGCTGGTGATTCATTAGATGTATTTCTAGATCATTTTCCTAGTGTCAGTCGGGAACAGACAATCGCAGCCCTTGAATTAGCAAAGGAAATGAGGTTCTTAAAAGTTTTTTAGGCGACGCAGCACAACAACTCCCGCGCGCACAGATGTTATGTGTTGGGAGCGGAGGTAGTCTGCTGCGGGTGATTGACACCGTTAGAGCGCTCTATTCCTGCGAGGGTGGTTCCGCAGATTGTCTGGCTAGCTTCCCAGCCTAACATGACTGTTTTACGCTCTACTCCCCAGGCATAACCACCGACTTCTCCAGATTCTCGAATGACTCGGTGACACGGAATTAGATAGCCGATCGGATTTTTACCGATCGCATTTCCGACAGCTCTAGCAGCAGTTGGGCGAGCTACCATTTGAGCTACAGTCTGATAAGTTGCGATCGCCCCAAACGGCAATTTCAAAAGTGCTCGCCAAACTTGAATCTGAAAGTTAGTGCCTTTTACCAACAGCGTTAGCGGTTTTTGCTCGCTGAGAGTTTCTGAATTAAAAATCTGGTCACATAAGGTTTGAGTGGCTTGCTCATCACGAATGATTTCAGCATTTTTCCATGTTAATTGCAGTCTTTGTACGGCGGTTTGTTCGTCGGCTGTATCCAAGAAATAAAGATTACAAATACCGCGAGTAGTTGTAGCAATTAGAGATTTGCCAAAGGGGGTATCATGAATACCATAACGAATTTGCAAACCGGCTCCGCCTGTTTTGAACTCCCCTGGTGACATTGCTTCTAAGTTCACAAATAAATCGTGCAATCGTCCGGGACTCGATAGCTTCACGTCCAATGTTAGGTCTAGAAGGCTTTTAGTCTGAGCGATTTTTGACTTGGCATATTCAACTGTTAGATATTGCAAAAACCGCTTGGGGCTAATGCCTACCCATTGAGTAAATAGCCGTTGAAAATGATATTCACTAAGTCCTGTGTGTTGGGCCACAGTTGCCAGATTGGGCTGGTTTAGGTGGTTTTGTCGCATAAAGGCGATCGCCCTAGCAATCCGGTGATAATCTTCGCTAGCACAGACACTCGCATTTTTCATCGAAATCATCTAGTCTAAGTCAAGGGAATTTTGATGTTTCCTCACTTTAGCCATAGACTACGCTCAAAGCCACCCGTTTCTTGCGGTGAATGCAGTCAGTCGATCGCCCGAACTTTCCGCCTCACCCACCGCGCAACTGCGTCACCAAGTGAACTAACTCCGGTAAAATCAGCTTTTCCACAGCTAGTTTCACACCATTGCTAGAGCCCGGAAGAGAAAAGACTAATTTACCTTGATACACCCCTGCAACGGCGCGAGAGGCGATCGCCCTCGAACCAATTTCTTGGTAGCTCAAAAACCGAAATATCTCCCCAAATCCCGGTAAAATCCTGTCTAGCAAACTCTCCATGACATCGTAAGTCGTATCGCGGGGAGCGATTCCCGTCCCGCCGTTAAAAATAATTGCATCCACATCTTCGCGTTGGGAAAACGCCTGCATTTGCGATACAATTTTTGTCGAATCATCTTTAACAACAGTGTAAGCTACCACAGAGTGACCGGCATCTTTTAGCAGCTTTTTCGTTAACAAGCCGCTATTATCTGTTTCTCTAGAGCGCGTATCGCTAACAGTAATGATCGCGCAATTTACGGCTATTTTTGATGAATCGGGGTGAGGAATTTGCGTCATATAACAGATGTTTAAGGAAGAAGGAAGAAGCAAGAAGGAAGAGGGAAGAGGGAAGAAGGAAGAAGTCATTAGTTAGTTAGTTAGTTAGTTAGTTAGTTGTTGTTTTTTATTTTTCATTTGTTCGCTGTTAGTTATTTATGGTGGAATAACTAATAACCAATAACTAATAACCAATAACTAATAACCAATAACCAATGCTCCATACCCCATGCCCCATGCCCTATTCCCCATAAATTATGCCTTGCTAAATCCTAAGCCGTTTGCTTCCGAGTAGCGTTCCATGAAACGCATAAAACGCTCCCATTCTGCGACACTTTTCATCAGATAAAGAGCTTCTAAACCAGCAGGCTGCCCGTTGACGAACTTAGCCTTAACCTCGCGAGTCATGATTTCGCCTTCTTCGTCGATCATGTACATTCCAGTAATTTCTTGGTTGCTGGTGCTGCTGAGAGCTTTAGGATTTTCAAACACAAACGTGGCAGTGCCTTGATCTCCGCTTTTAGAACGGGTGAGACGCACTTCGGGCACAGAATCTTCGTCCATACCCCGGGAAAATTGAATTGTAGCCATAATTTGACACTCGAACCTTAAGGATTACTTAATTTCTTAACTTTTATCATAGGACGATTTGGGTACTCGCAAATCAAGACTTGGGAGAGCGGGCGAGAGTGAGGGAATCTCAGACAGCGGAAAGGATATTCCAAGTTATCCTTTCCCTTGTCTGGCAATTCCCTTAGACGATATAGGGAGAGTTAATTGCCTCAGCCCGTTTTGTGGCTACCAGAGTTTGGTAGATGATGGCAGATATCTCGCCGCGGGTGATGTCGCGGGCGGGGGAAAGTTTGTCGCGGGCGGGATAGTTGACTACAATTTTGCGCTCTGTGGCGGTTGCTATGGAGTCGGTGGCAAAACTGGGAATCAAAGCTCGATCGGCATAAACGCTCAAAGAATTGGGGTTGCCGCCCGTCAACTGCAAGCCGTTTACCAAAGAAACTAGAGCCTGAGCTCTGGTCAAATTTTGCTCCGGGCGAAACGTGCGATCGGGATATCCAACCAAAAACCCACCTCGATTCGCTTTGACGATCGCCCCTGTCGCCCAAAAATCCGCCGCCACATCCTTAAAAACCGTCGCTTCACGGCGCGGTGCCAACTCAAACGCCTTCGCCAGCAAAGCCGCATACTGAGCTCTAGTTAAATTCTCGTCAGGCTTAAAAGTGCCGTTGGGAAACCCGCTGACAATATTCATCTTAGCGAGGCGATCGATAAAATCCTTAGCCCAGTGCGTGCTGATATCGCTAAACTTGACACCCCCAGGAGTGGGAGTTGGAGTTGGTGTCGGAGTTGGAGTTGGTGTCGGAGTTGGCGTTACATTACCCAAATCAAATAAACCTTTCACCCGCCCCGGATTGAGCTGATTTCCCAAGGCAGAAATCTTTACCCCAGTCGCGTTTTGCAAATCAAATTCGCCGTTATCCCGAAAAATATTGCCCCCCAAATCTTGAGCCGTACCGATATCTGGCAGCGATTTCCCCACAGCAGTCAAACCGTCTTCGGTATTTTTTTCAATGCGATTCTTCCGCACAACCGGCTTAGATTCCCCTGATAAAACAATACCGGAGCGATTTTCCAAAATTTGGTTATCAACAATCAAAGGAGCAGATTTATCTTGCAGAGAGATGCCGAAACCGGTATTTTGAAAAACATTGCGCCGTATTACTCCCTTAGCAGTTTCCGCCGCAATTACGCCAGCCGCCGAGTTTTGTACAAATTTGTTGTCGAGAATCGCAGGATTTGCCGAACCTGTGATAAAAACACCTTCGCGCTTGCAAAGCGTGAAAGTGCAGTTAGCCACTGTGGGAGAAGTTGACTCAATCCAGACTCCGGTGCCGCGACTCTCC
Organism: Tychonema sp. LEGE 07203; assembly: GCF_015207285.1. Taxonomy (GTDB): domain Bacteria; phylum Cyanobacteriota; class Cyanobacteriia; order Cyanobacteriales; family Microcoleaceae; genus Microcoleus. Next base: position 20,809 of record NZ_JADEXD010000084.1, read on the forward strand.
AAATTAGTGACAGTTACGCCGCGCAATTCGGCATCGGTTGCTAGCAATATTGTGATATTTTGACTGGCTGCGGTGGGACTGACAAATTTGCCGCTTCCTTGAATCAGAGTGCCGCTTCCTTTGTTAGTTTCGCTGCCAGTAACTTTTACTCCCGACGGAATTTCTAAGGGGAATTGTTCGCCGCTGGCTGCGCTGTAAGTTCCCGGTGCTAGCTGAATAATTGTTCCCGTTGCAGCGCGACTGAGGGCGCTGGCGATCGTTTTCAAGGGAGCTGATTGGCTGCCGGCGGCTCCATTGCTGCCTGTTTGCGGGTTGACGTAAACTGTTGCCATGTTTTTGTGGAAGAAATAAATGTGCGATCGGGCTTTTGTACAATTTTCATTCTCTACCAACCTGACCCCGGATCTATATTTAGCTCGATCGGGAAGACAGCCAAAGGGGATGACAACCACAGGGGGATTGACCCTACAAAGAACTATATTTATCGTTACCAGCAACAGCAAATACCCGATTTTTTAAACAAGTCAAGTATCTGCATCTTCTATTTCAATCGCCGACAGTCGAGATCCCCTGCCCGAAAACCTTAACCGCTTCAGCCAAATCAGTTTCACCCATTAAAATGCAGCGTCTTAGCAAATCGATATCCAGCGTTTCCAATCCTGAGAGTTGACTCCCAAATACTTCCTCGTAGCCATCTTCCCGAAGATGATACAGCCGCAGCGCGCCATCTTCCCAAAACCAGATTTCAGGCACGCCCAAAGCTCGATATTTTGGCAACTTGCTCAGTCCACCGCTAGTATAAACCACCTCGATCGACAAATCGGGAATTAACTTGGGTTTTCCCAAACAAAAAGATTTGTCTGCTTGAGTTGAAGCTTCTCCCGTCTTCTCCTGCGTCATGGAACCAGAAGGGTAAAACCTAATGCCTTGCAACAGCAAAAAAGTTGTCACCAAGTAACCAATGATTTCCGAAAAGTTTTCGTGTTGGAATCCCGGAATTGTAATTTCGATCGCCCCTGCAAAAAAAGACAACTTTACCCCAGGGGAATCTTCCGCACCCTTCTGGATTAACTTGAATTGTTCCCAGGTGCCGTTGAGCACCACTCGCCCATCGAGAGTTTCCCGATCGAGAACTTGTGTCATTGAGCCGCACCATTATCTGCTATGGGAATTATAGCGCATTGGGCGATCGAGCCTACAGGCGATCCGTGCAGCAATTGTAGCTGAGGAATCCGAACAGTTTTTTCTCATTAGACTTCTTGCAAAAATAGTTAGGAGGGGCACGCGAGCCCGTCCCAAAATTTGATTAAACTCATATCTTGAACCTGCGGCAAAAACCGGGTTTCTGACCGCAAAAACCGCATCAAAACCTATATCTGAAGTTCAGAAACCCGGTTTTTAAGAGCTTCCACACGAATGGTGCTCTTCTGTCAGATTAAACTCATATCTTGAACCTGCGGCAAAAACCGGGTTTCTGACCGCAAAAACCGCATCAAAACCTATATCTGAAGTTCAGAAACCCGGTTTTTAAGAGCTTCCACACGAATGGTACTCTTCTGTCAGATTAAACTGATATCTTGCACCTGTGGCAAAAACCGGGTTTCTGACCGCAAAAACCGCATCAAAACCTATATCTGAAGTTCAGAAACCCGGTTTTTAAGAGCTTCCACACGAATGGTACTCTTCTGTCAGATTAAAAGGACTTTTGCAAGAGGTCTATTCCCCATCGCAGCCGGGGAATACAGATGCTTTGGATCTGCCTCGCCTTAATTACCACCAAGTTTCACAATACAAGACGCATCCAAAACTACTAATATTTCATTCTGAAAAACAGCACAACTTGTCATTGCTGGAGCTATTGCGGGAATTTTCCCTTGTTTGAGAGCAAGCATCGCCTCTTGTGCAGGATCGAATTGATTTAGCCAGCCGTAATCCTCCACATACTCAAGAGTCAATGAATTGCGATCGAGCATCCAAAAATCAATTCCGTAGCTGTTAATGAAATTTTGCAAAACAGCCAGATTTTCCGTATATTGAGCGCGAATTAAATCGCTAACTCGCTGCTGAAATCTGCTGTAGTAGCCTTTTTGATACGGCACTGCATATTCCTTTGCTACCAAAACAGAACGCTGGCTGAACGTCGGTATGTTGTCGGCTTCGGAGGAGATTGAAGCAATCAAGATATTTTTAGGTTGTTGCTGAAAAAATTTGTACAAAGGCGGCATTTTACCTTCTACATACCCGACTGTAGGAAAGTCTTCAACAAAACAGGGATAAAACACAACGGCAACACCGATTGTGGCTGTGGTAATTAGTACAACTAAATTTTTGAATTGAAATGTTGTTTCGGTTTTTGATGCCCAATGACCGACTCCATCAATAATTAACGTTAGGGCGATCGCACTTATCAACACAATAATAAATCGCAAGCTGTAGGCAGTATAGCGTCCGGGCTGATATAATTTAAAAATGGTGGCGTGAGCGGCAAAAAACATCGCCGAGGATGCTAGAAATAGCTGAAGTAACAGCCAGATTTTGCTACTAATGCGACTCGCTAAGGGAAATGCCGCTCGCCAAAACAGCAGCAGCGGAAATAACAGCCCGACACAGTGAGTTACAGGCGTAAACAGCGACTTGGGAAACATCCCGCTGCCCCTAGCAGTCAGCCAAAAATCTACCGGATTTGGACGAAAAAAAGCATTTCTGCCGTCGGGCGCAAATTCGGCCATTTGCTTCGCTTCGGCTGCAGTATAAGTGGGGCCAAATTCAGATTTATCTAAGGCATAGGGCAGCATTACTAAAAAGATTATTCCCAAACCTGTACTGCAAAATAGGTAATTTGTGCGATCGCCCGACAAGCGCAAACGGCCGTTTTCCCAGCATAGCAGCCGCAAAACTAAAATTCCGGCAGCAACCAAGGCGTAAGGAGGGTAAAATAGTCCGATTAGGGCGATCGCCCCCAAACATGGCAGCAACGAATTCCGGGATAAATAATATAAAAAACCGAGAAATATCGGGTAGATAAAAGCTCTGGCCGTTGTGGAAGCCAAATCGTCAGTCATCCACATATGCTGATTTAACAGCAAAGATGCGATCAATCCAGTCAGCGGCACCGGCAGCATTTCTAGGCACAAACCAAAACAGTAATAAGTCGAGATTAAGCCGAGAAATAGCGGCAATATTTTGTGCAATAATAGCGGGTGAATGCCAATTGTTGCTGCTATTTTGTAGAGCGTGCTGTATCCTGCCGGGGCGACAGATTGAAAGTAGTTAGCGATGAAATCGTTGGGGAATAATTGTCGATCGACAAACCGCACCATCCAGAAAACGTGCTGCCTCGCATCGTCTTGCACCGCATACTCGGCGCTGAAGGCTTGCTCGATACCTAAAACAGCATAAACTGCGGCAAATGTCAAGCTCAGGGTCAACCAAAATATTGTGCGCGATCGGGATTTTTCATCCACAGTCGCCGTCAGAAATTTGTGCAAGCGGGCTATTAATACCATTTAAGATTTGAGATTTGAGATTTGAGATTCGGAATAGCTGATTCTCAAAAGTAGAACTATATCATAAGCTGTTGTGCATCTAGATTCTGTATTGTGATTGAGGGGGAGAGAGGGAGAAAATTTTTGATCGATCGTCGAAATATACAATGTTTATTTGCACAACAGCTTATCTGGTCAATTACCCCCTCAAAAAAACAGAAAATCGCCAGCTAATACCAATTTTAAAAAAGAATGCAACAGTGTTCTTGTCCCCCCCCCTTTACAAGGGGGGGCTAGGGGGGGTCGAAGAGTGTTGCACGATTTTAGAAAAATGGTATAACAATCATTTTTTCGGCCGTTAAATGGGTTCCCAGACTCTTCGACAGTAACCGGTTACAACCTTTCAAATAAAACAATGGTAAGGTGCGCGTTGCACACCCTACAGATCGAGTTTGCGTGTCTGGGAGTATCCTTTCTATTTTCAAGCTGCAAACGAGACAAATAGAGAAGCAATACCGATCGCGATCGCACCAATCCCCATCACAAAAGACCAGAAACGGTGATAGCTACTAACCGTCGTACCGCTATCGCTTTCAAGCCGAATCAAATCCATCCAAGGTGCGACACCCCGGCGGAACCAACCCAAAGCGCTAACATCCATGCCAACCAAACTTTCAACCCGTTTCATGCCAAACAAAAAATTACCAATCGGCCCAAAACGAGAAGCATAGCGCAGATAAATCATTCCCGTTTTGTCTTGCAATTTTAGATCGGAACCAAACGCATAACCCGCGTCGCCGCGACCAATTAATTCGCCTTGCAGTTTCGCAGGTTGACCGCGCAAAGGACTTGCATAGGGGTCAGACATTAAGGTTAAAACATCCAATTGTTCCGCTTGTGCGTAATTGGGGAACATTACCAAAGCTTTAAGCAAAATTCCCGCCCCCAAACCGATTAAAGGACAAGCAACTATCATCATCGGATTCGCAGCAGACAGCGAAATGCCGATCGCAAAACCCACCGCCAATCCCAGAGTTTCCGCACTGTACAGCAGCAAATCGAACACAAAATTGCCGTACAATTTCCGCTTGCTCAAATTGCGGCCTTCCCCAACAATCCGGCCCATGTCAAACTCAACATCCAAGCCTAATTGTTCTGCGTAGGTACTCAAAGCGCGAACTCGCTTACCAGTTAGCGGGTGAGTAGAATTTAACTCCATCCACCAAGCCCACGGATTAAACATATCCCACAGAAACACTCGCCCAATTTTTTCGGGTTCCGAAGAAATCCGGTAAGCAGTGCCGGTAGAAGTAGCAGATGCGGCATCGTAAATGCCTAAAGCGCGAGTTCCTTCTAATAAGCGGCTGGGTTCCGTTCCTCTTTGTCCTTCTTCCAAAATACCGTAAGCAATTTTTACCAAAGCGCGGGATAAAGCGTTGGGATTTCCAGTAGTTTCGGCGGCAAAATGGTCGGCAAAATATTCTCGCGTCCGCGACAAATACAGCAACAAATAAGTGCCGGCGATGTAAAATAAATAAGCAACTGCAGCTACAGTACCCGCCGCATCTTTAGCTTTGTCGCCACCCTTACGACCGAGCCTTTGAGCTGTTGTGTAAATTAAGTAAGTAATTTGTACCAAAGTCGAAGCTAAAGTCATTACTGCAAAGTCCCAGTGGACAATGTGACCGAGTTCGTGGGCGTAAACAGTGGCAATTTCTTCGTCGTCTAAATAGGTGAAAAGACCTTGACTGACGACTAAGCGAGCGCTGTTAGGAAAGGAACCGTAGGTAAAAGCAGTGGGGTTTTGATCGTCGATAATTCCTAACCGCGGCTGAGTCAGTTTTTTCTGTTTGCAAACTTTCTTAATAACTTTCGCGGTTTCGGGACTGAGGTTTTCAATTTCTGCTAGGGAAACCCAGCGAGTATTGTACAGCCAATTTTGGGTTAAGTCCATCAAGTAAGGCGATAGAAAAAAAGCTGCTATGTTAAAAATTAGGGTAATCGGAAGTGCGATCGCCAATCCGGCCACTGGATCGGGGCTGCCGACAATCAAAACCGTGGCTAAGGATAGCACCAACACCATACCAAACAGCATGGTGATGGTAACGCCGGAAGCTAAAAAGAGGTTGCCGCCAGTTTTCTGTATTAATTTAACGCTGGCTTTGGGCGATCGCCCTGCCTTGCGTAAAGGAGCATGAGATGACATAATAATCTCCAAAGGTTATTGACAAATGGTAATCGCCGTGGGATTTTATCTATACTTCACTGTTTTAACCTGTCAGTACGGATCGCGGTAAGGAGTCTCAACAAAAATATATAATTTCGTCTGTTTTTTTAAGATTGAAAACCGCCCGCTAAATTTATTTGTGGGGATTCAATTCTCAACTCAAAACCGAAAACCATTTAAAACTTACTGCTATGTCGATTATTGAAATTGCCCAAAAAACGCGCGCATCTGCTAGAAAATTGGCAGTTTTGTCCGCCAATCTCAAAAATCAAGCGATTGAGGCTGTTGCTAAAGCTTTAGAAGCTGCTGCTGCTGATATTTTAGCGGCGAATGCTGCTGACTGCAAGGCGGCCCAGGCGGATGGAATTGCGAAACCGCTGTACGATCGCCTGAAGTTGGATGAGAGCAAGTTGAAAAGTGCGATCGCGGGCGTGCGAGATGTTGCCAAACTCCCAGATCCGATCGGTGCCGTCCAAATCCACCGCGAATTGGACACAGGATTAATCCTAAAGCGCGTAATCTGTCCTTTGGGCGTTTTAGGCATTATTTTTGAAGCGCGTCCAGAAGCCTTAATTCAGATAGTATCCTTGGCAATCAAATCGGGCAACGGCGTTATTCTCAAAGGCGGCAAAGAAGCAGTCCGTTCCTGCGAAATCTTGACAAAAGTCATCCATCAAGCATTAGCAGAAACAGCGGTTAATCCCGCAGCCGTGCAGTTGCTCACCACGCGGGAAGAAACAATCGAACTGCTGAAAATGGATGAATACGTAGATTTAATTATTCCCAGAGGTTCTAATTCCTTCGTGCGGTTCGTGCAGGAAAATACCCGGATTCCCGTCTTGGGACACGCCGACGGAATTTGTCATTTGTACGCAGACAAAGCAGCGGATATTCAGAAAGCTGTAGAGATTGCGGTTGATGCCAAAACTCAATATCCCGCCGCCTGCAATGCCATTGAAACTATGTTAGTTCACAGGGAAATCGCCCCCATTTTCCTGCCCGCTGTCGCCCAAGCTTTGCAGCAGAAAAAAGTCGAATTGCGGGGAGACGAACCAACTCGCCGCATCTTAGCAAATATTGCCGAAGCGACAGAAATAGATTGGTCTACAGAATACAGCGATTTGATTTTATCAATCAAAATAGTTGATTCTGTAGAAGAGGCAATTAATCACATCAATACTTACGGATCGAGACATACAGATGTGATTGTTACCGAAGACAGCGAAGCGGCCGAAACTTTTTTAAATGCAGTCGATGCAGCCGGAGTTTATCACAATTGTTCGACTCGATTTGCTGACGGTTTCCGCTACGGTTTCGGTGCAGAAGTGGGGATTAGCACGCAGCAAATGCCGCCTCGCGGGCCTGTTGGTTTAGAGGGTTTGATTACCTATAAGTATCGAGTTGTTGGAGACGGCCATATTGCTGCGAGTTATGTGGGGAAAGATGCGAAGGAATTTACTCATCGGGACTTGTAAGATGCAATAGTGCGATCCTTGCAGGAGTCGTAAATATTTTTACCCCACCCC
>NZ_JADEXD010000085.1 GCF_015207285.1 Tychonema sp. LEGE 07203
GATATTGAACACGATTTTAGTGCCTTAAAGCGAGCCAGAATGTATGCTCCTCCTGGCACATCTTTAGATGAACTCATCTGTGCCTACTGCGCTCAATAGTGTCTCTTTTTTATTTGAAATGACTATACTAAGAAACTCCTCGCAATTTTTGCGTGTTTTCTACCAAACTTTTAGCAAATTCGTCGAACCTTTCAGACAGTTTTTCATCCAACAATTTGCCGTCAGGACTAAAAGCTTTCCAAGCTTGTCCGATCGCAATTTGTTCGGGAATTACCCAAGCGTGCACCCATCTCAAAATGGTTCGCAAATCGTTGAGCGCGTTGCTGTTAGCTTGTCCTCCCAAAACGCTAATCGAACCCGCAACTTTCCCATCTAAATGCTCGAATGTGAGTAAATCCAGAGCATTCTTGAGAGCACCGCTGACGCTGCCGTGATACTCCGGCGTTGCCAAAATCAAACCGTCCGCTTGCTTCACCGCATTCCGCAGCTTTTCCACATCCGGGTAATCGGGATAATCATTCTCGCCGTCGCAGAAGGGCAGGTCGATCGATCGCAAATCGAATATTTCAACCTCTGCGCCCTGGGTCTTCACGCGACCTGCTGCCACCTTCAACGCTAGCTGGCTGTATGAGCCAGCCCGCAAACTTCCACCAATGCCGACAATTTTCACCATAAAACTTAAAAACAATAACCGCAGAAATAAAGCGTACTCATTACGACTATGATTAATTTAGCAAGTGCGATCGGCAACTGTCAATCGATTTGAGATTTATGGACGTGGCCGAGAAACCGGGTTTTTGCCAAAATTCTTGATTAAAGCCACAGATTTGGGGAAAAACCCGGTTTCTCAGTCGCAGTCCGTAAGTTTAGTGTACCAGGCCGAGAAACCGGGTTTTTTGAGCAAAATCCCCGATCGAAGCCCCAAATTCAGTAAAAAACCCGGTCGATAGGTGACAGCGGATTCAAAACCAACCCTCTCAAGAGTCCGCTTGAGAAGCCAGCGACAGAGAAACCCATCCAACACCCGGCATCTTGTTAAAATAAATGAATGTAGCAAACCACAAGCGGTCAATCTTGGCAGTCTTCAACCTCGGGCAAAAAAGCAATATGAAAAATTCTTGGAAACACGCATGGCTGGGGCATCTAGCTGTAAACAAAGACAAATCGAGCCAGCAGAATCCTAAAAAATCAATGCCCGGACGGAATCTTTGGCGCATCCTGGGCAGTTTGGTGATTTCTCAAGGAATATTGCTCTCGACCCCGGTTTTTGCCGACAGCGCGCCTAACACCATGAGTTACAGCAAACTCATCGAAAACATAGAGAAAGGGCAAGTCAGTAAAATCGAAATAGACGAAACTCAAAAAACTGCCAGAGTCAAGCTAAAAGATCAAAAAAGCGATCGAGCCCAAACTGTTACCCTGTTCGATTACAACAACCGGGAACTGTACTCGCAAATCCGCGCCAAAAAAATTGACTTTGAAGTCAAACAAACAGCCGACAATGATGCGGCAGTAAGTTTAGTAGTAAACTTGCTAGTGATTTTTGCAGTGCTGGCAGTGTTGATGGCTATCCTGCGCCGATCGACCCAATCGCAAGGAAATGCCATGAACTTCGGCAAATCCAGAGCCCGTTTCCAAATGGAAGCCAAAACCGGGGTGATGTTCGACGACGTAGCAGGGATCGAAGAAGCCAAAGAAGAACTGCAAGAAGTCGTAACCTTCCTCAAAAAACCCGAACGCTTTAACGCCATAGGCGCGAAAATTCCCAGAGGAGTTTTGTTGATCGGGCCTCCGGGAACCGGTAAAACAATGTTGGCAAAAGCCATCGCAGGCGAAGCAGCCGTCCCCTTCTTCAGCATCTCCGGTTCCGAATTTGTCGAAATGTTCGTCGGAGTCGGCGCTTCCCGCGTCCGCGACTTGTTCAAAAAAGCTAAAGAAAATGCCCCCTGCATCATCTTTATCGATGAAATAGACGCGGTAGGAAGGCAGCGCGGCGCCGGTATCGGCGGTGGAAATGACGAACGCGAACAAACTCTCAACCAGTTGCTGACAGAAATGGACGGCTTTGAGGGTAACAGCGGGGTGATTGTGATTGCAGCGACTAACCGCCCTGACGTGCTCGATACTGCCCTGCTGCGGCCCGGCAGGTTCGATCGACAAGTAACGGTAGATTTACCCAGCTACAAAGGACGTTTGGGGATTTTGCAAGTGCACGCGCGCAACAAAAAACTCGACGAAGAAGTTGCCCTAGATACGATCGCCCGCCGCACCCCCGGCTTTTCCGGCGCTGACTTGGCAAATTTGCTCAACGAAGCGGCAATTCTCACCGCCCGGCGGCGCAAAGACACGATTGGTAACTTAGAAATTAATGATGCGATCGACCGAATCACGATCGGACTGACGCTCAACCCGCTGCTCGACAGCAAGAAAAAGTGGATTGTAGCATACCACGAAATCGGACACGCCCTAGTCGCGACCATGCTCAAAAATGCCGATCCGCTGGAAAAAGTAACGATTATTCCGCGTTCGGGCGGCATCGGAGGCTTTGCTAACTTTGTGTACGACGACGAAATGATCGACAGCGAAGGTTTGACAAGTCGGGCTTGGCTGTTAAGCCGGATTACAGTAGCTTTGGGCGGACGGGCTGCAGAGGCTGAAATTTACGGCGATGCCGAAGTAACCAAGGGGGCCAGCAGCGATATCAGACAAGTCAGCAGCCTCGCTAGGGAGATGGTAACGCTTCACGGAATGTCGAATTTGGGGCCTGTGGCTTTGGAAAGTCCCAACAATGAGGTGTTTATGGGTCAAAGCTGGAATTCGCGAGCCGAGTATTCCGAAGAAATGGCAATCAAGATCGATCGGCAAGTCCGGGAGATTGCCTTTCACTGCTACGAAGAAGCTCGCCGGATCATCCGCGAAAACCGCCCCTTGGTAGACAAACTTGTGGAAGTGCTGTTGGATGAAGAAACGATCGACGGAGACCAATTCCGCCAAATTGTCGCTCGATACACCGAGTTGACCAAAAAAGAGTTAGCTCCAACGTAAAGAGTCAGTTGTCAGTTGTCAGTTGGTAGGGGCGGTGGATGGTGCGTGCGGGCCCTCTTAGTTGGCAATTGGCAGTTGGTAAAGAGTCATTAGTCATCAGTCATCAGTCATTAGTGATTAGTTAAGGTAAAGAGTCATTAGTCATCAATCATTGGTGATTAGTCATTAGTTAACGAAGTAGGAATTATGCACAGACTCTATTTTTAGGGTGCGCCTGAAGCACTTTACTACTAACCCAAAAAAATGACTAATGACCAATGACTAATGATATCAAATCCTCTCTTCATCGGAATGATTCAGATATATATTCTCGGACTCTGTGTACTCTGTGTACTAATAAGGTTAAATCACCTGACGATGCAAGCGGAAACGATATGACTCTTTATCTTAACGAATGACTAATGACTAATGACTAATGACCAATGACTAATGACTAATTAAGACTGATTGGAATACATTTCTCGCAATACCAAAGCCGGGTCTACCCAGCGGCCGCCGTACTTCAATCCCCAGTGCAAGTGAGGGCCGCTCGTGCGACCGGTCATTCCTACTCTGGCAATTCTCGCACCCGCCGGCACCGTTTGACCCTGCCAAATTTGCAGGCCGCCTTCGCGATCGACATAATAGCGCCCGCCGTTAACTTTTTCTACTCTACCTCTGAGGTGACAGTAGATGTGCTCCCAATCTCCCGATCGCACCACCATACCAGTGCCGCACCTGCCATCTTCCCAAACTTCCACCACTTGACCCCCCCACCAATTGCGGATATAGCTGCCTTCGGGAGCCGCCATGTCCAAACCGTAATGAAAATCGCCACCGCGGGGACCGAACGGAGAACTGTAAGCTTCAAAATTTTCTACAGGGAAAGAAGCTTCTTGCCACAAATTACCCGTAGCGATTTTGGTTGGTAAAGCTGACTGAGCCTTGACCAACTCCTGATGCAAATAAGGGCTAATCACCACGATACAGAGCGAAAGAACTAACAGTAGTATCTGTCTAAGGTGAAAAAAGCGTTTAACCGTCAGCGGGCCCCTAGAGTCTTGCACGATTTATTTAGCTCCTGAAAGTTTAATGTATTGGCGAATCTGCGTTGTCTGTTGTGCTAATTCGCTGCAACATTGCCTCGCGTGCTTTGCCCAGTAGCGAATCAGTTAACCAAGGTGTATCTTACTGCATACAGAACTGGTGTCAAGCCTTCAGCTTAAATCTTGTCGCGAACAGAAAGTCATTTGCCCGGTGAAATTTGTGCCGCGGTTGAATTCGATCGAGCTTTTGTTTGACACTATAGTTTAGTCCTGGATTTTGGATGCCGTCTGAAATCTCAAATTTATCACACACATCAGCAATGCTTACTGAAATTTTCCCTTTTAGTTTTGCCATAGATGCAACTGCGATCGCCGGCGCGTCATTGTGGTCTTTAGCCCTGTACTGGGGTCTGTCGCCCCTCACAGAATGGGTAATCCTGCAACTCAACCGCTGGATGAATTTCGCAGAAAGATCCCTCTACACCTCGGAAGCGGAGTTTGAGAGAACCCGCCAAGCCAGAGAATCTCAAAATGCCTTTTACGCTTCCCTGTTGAGCATTCTGCCCTTTTTGATTGTCGGCGGATTCTGCAATTGGGGTGTCGAATGGTCTCTGGGCAGTGGTTGGGCGGTATCTATGGGGACGATCGCCTGTATTGGCGGCGGCGTTTACGAACTCGGCCGCCGAGACGGTCAATCTTAGGCGATCGTAGATTTTGGATTTGGGATTTTGGATCGATATTTGGGGATTTGCAAGGATTTAGAATCGATCGCAATCTCAAATCCAAAACTCCAACTCTCAAATAAATATGACATTTTCACGTTTATTTGTCGATCGCGCCTCAAACAAAATTCATAATATATGGTAATGATAATTTTACTCGTTTTGTATGGTGCCAACGCGCTTAGTGTTGAAGAACACCAGCCGCGAGGCGATCGTATCAAATCCTGCTCCACCGGAATGATTGAACCGCAGAGCGCACAGAGGACGCAGAGGGAGAATCTGTGGGCGCACTCTTAACAAAAAATGCTTTTTGCAAAGCCGGAGATGCTTCCGTACAGAGGAGCGAGAACAGAAAGATAGATGAATTGTTCCGATACTAACGGATTTGGTATTAATGGCTGAGGGCGCGCCACCTTAGATATATCTCAATCTTCTGCATCCAGAACTGTCTGCTATAATTGACTCTTCTGATTTGGAAATCCAATGAAATACCAACCAGAACCAACATCATTAAATCAAGCCCGCGCCGCCTTCCAAAAAATCTGGGGATACGACGACTTCCGACCGCCGCAAGGAGAAATAGTTAGCAGTTTATTAGCAGGAAAAGATACAATTATAATTATGCCGACAGGAGGCGGCAAATCAATCTGCTTTCAACTGCCAGCTTTGTTACAAACAAATTTAACTTTGGTAGTTTCGCCCTTAGTCGCGCTGATGGAAAATCAAGTGCAAGAATTGCGCGATCGCAATCTCCCCGCTTCTATTCTACACAGTCAAATTCCAACACAGCAGCGCCGACAAACGATGCAATTGCTGCAACAAAATAAATTACGATTGCTGTATTTGTCTCCCGAAACATTGCTCAGCAAACCAGTCTGGGAAATTATCAGTCAGCCGCCAATCAAAATAGATGGTTTGATATTAGATGAAGCTCACTGTTTAGTGCAGTGGGGCGATACCTTTCGACCAGCTTACCGCCGTTTGGGGACAGTGCGACCGGCTTTGTTGAAAGCTAAACCGCAAGGAAGTAAAATTGCGATCGCAGCTTTCACCGCTACCGCCAACCCAGAAGCACAAAAAACAATCAAAAATGTTTTGCAACTGCAAAAACCCGAAGCATTTCTCCTGAGTCCTTACCGTTCTAACTTACACCTGCAAGTTCAAACAGTTTGGACTCCGAGAGGACGCAAACAGCAATTATTAAATTTTATTAAAGCTCGACCAAAACAAGCAGGTTTAGTGTACGTCCGCACTAGAAAAGATAGCGAAAACTTGGCGGATTTGCTAAAAGAATCAGGCTGTGAAACCGCAGCCTATCATGCAGGTTTGAGTCCTGAATCGCGGCGAAAAATCGAAACAGCTTGGCTGAACAACGATCTGAAATTTGTGGTGTGTACCTGTGCTTTCGGGATGGGAATTAACAAGCCGGATGTGCGGTGGGTTGTGCATTTTCAAGCACCTTTGCTATTATCGGAATACATTCAAGAAATTGGTAGAGGCGGACGCGACGGCAAATCGGCGATCGCCCTGACGTTGATTAGCGAACCTACGGGTTTGCTTTATCCCGAAGACAAACAAAGAAAGGAGTTTTTTCAAGATAAATTGCGATCGCAATACCGAGAAGCGCAGCAGTTGGCTAAACAATTGCCAGTGCAAGGAAATATAGAAGCTGTTTCTCGCGAATTTCCCGAAAGTGCGATCGCCCTTTCTATCTTGCACAGCAGCGGACAATTAACATGGGAAGATCCTTTTAATTATGTTATCAATAAATCTGCACAGAAAACAGCCGAAAAACTAAATTTTACTGTCGCTGAGGAAATGGTAAAATATTTGAAACACCGGCAGTGCAGGTGGCAATTTTTGTTGCAAGCTTTTGGGTTTGCAAATGAGGCGAAATCTATGCGGTGCGGGCACTGCGATAATTGTCGGTGATTTGAGATTTAGAGCGTTCGGCGGTTGAAACCGCTCTGCAAGTCAAACAAAGTCCGCCTCCGCAGACTAAGAAGTACGAAAGAAAGTAAATGATAGAAATAGATACCGAACAAATGTACACAGTTGAAAATACAGGGGAAGTCAATCAAACTCATGTCAATCAGCGATTAGATATTTGGCTGTCAAACCAGATACCGGATTTATCCCGATCGCGCGTGCAAACCCTCATATCACAAGGCCACGTCAAAGTCAACGACCAAACCTGCATCTCGAAAAAAATATCAGTAAAAACGGGCGATCGCATCCACCTCACCTTACCCGAAACCCAGCCCACATCCTTACAAGCCGAAGCAATTCCCCTGTCTATCCTCTACGAAGATGACAGCCTAATTATCATCAACAAACCAGCCGGATTAGTCGTCCACCCCGCCGCCGGACATCCAGACGGCACATTAGTTAACGCGCTTTTAGCCCACTGTCCCCTAGCAGCAATCGGCGGAGTTCAGCGGCCGGGAATCGTACACAGATTGGACAAAGATACTACAGGGGCGATCGCGATCGCCAAAACCGATGTTGCCCACCAACACCTGCAAGCCCAACTCAAAACCAAAACCGCCCGCCGCGAATATTTAGGCGTAGTTTACGGAGTTCCCAACACCGAAACAGGCACAATAGACCTACCCATCGGCAGGCATCCCACAGACCGCAAAAAAATGGCAGTAGTACCAGAAGAAAAAGGCGGCCGCCCCGCAGTTACTCACTGGAAAATTCAAGAAAAACTCGGCAACTATTGCTTAATCCACTATCAATTAGAAACCGGCCGCACCCATCAAATTCGCGTCCACACCGCCGAAATCAAACACCCGATTGTCGGCGACCCCGTTTACAGTTCCAACCGTTCGATCGGCGTGAATTTAACCGGACAAGCCCTCCACGCATGGCGGCTGACTTTGCAGCATCCGGTAACAGGAGAATTGATAGAGGCGATCGCACCTTTACCAGATCAATTCAACACCCTGTTGAAAATATTGCGGTTGCGCCGTTTGTAGAAAAAACTAAAGTCCTTTCTTTTTTTATTCAGAAAGAAGGACTAAAGTCCTCACTACGAACCTTTAACAGTCAACAATCAACAGTTAACAGTTAATATCAAATCCGGCTGCACCGGAAACGATATTACTACAGCGTTACCCCTACTTGATAGCCGCACTGAACGTACTTTAAAACAGGTCGCAATTGCTCAAAACCCGATCGCCCACTAGCACGCCAGCTAGAAATCCAGTCTGAAAGCTTTACTGCCGCATCGCGTTCCCCTGCTGCTGCATAACCCTCGCCACACAGAGACAGCATAGCTAGACTTCCAGGCTGACTGCAGCCAATAGCTGGTCCGAGATTCTGCGTATATGCAGTTGTGAAACCTTCTGGATAGGTAGCCAACAAGTAAGCGCGCAAAGCTTCCACATCCTCATCGGGGTAGAGAGGGCCCTCCTGGCGTGAAGCTACTTGCATCAATTCCAGGATTTGTTCTGCTTCCCCTATTTGTTGTTCTTGCCGCAACCACTCAGCACTAGCCCAGATTACATCTGTCTCCATTTCAGGATCTTCTATCTTTATTTCAGCCTTAATGTCGGCATCTTGAGCAGGGCCATACCAATGAGTTAAGGGTTTGTCTGTCAAGGGGACAAATCCCCCAGGAATTACCCGTTCTCCCACCAGGTTTTTATTGGTATCCAAACGCACGCGGGCGATCGCCGTAGTATTAGCTAATTGCCTTAATCGGACAGGTGCAACAATTAACCCGTCTGGACATAATTGTTCAATCCAGGTTTGCGGGAGTAGATCCGCGGTTGCCCAAACAATAATGCGGTCAAAAGGTGCTTCTGTTGAGTAGCCCGATCGACCATCTGCCACCACAACTTTTACGTTAGCTAAATTATTTTTGGTCAATAAACTGCTGGCACGTTTAACCAGATTTGAGTCTACATCCAAAGAAACGACAAAGCCGTCAGAACCGACAAGGTGAGCCAACAAAGCCGTACTGTAACCTGAACCCGTCCCCACTTCCAAAATCCTCGCACCTGGCGATACCTGTAAAAGCCGTAATGCTGCAGCAATAACTGTTGGAGAAGAACTTTGGGGAATCGGGTACCCATCTGGTTGTAAAACATAGGCATCCATCACAATATCCGTCAACGCATAATCCACTGCATCGCTCATGTTTTTTCTATCTATTCAAATATTTTGCTCTATCTCTTTGAGTTGTATTTTTAATTTTATTGGATATTGTAAATTTAAATTGAAAAAATATTTTTAATAATTTTAGCTATTTACGATCAAAAATATCAATACTTTGAGTCAAAACTTACTAGTCATGGTTGTGACACTACTATAGTGGGTGCGGAATGTGGGCTAAAAAATTATGAGTCCTGAGTTTTGGATTCCAAGTTTAGTAAAAAACTCAAACCTCAAAACTCAAAACTCAAAATTCTTTTAGACTAAAAGTCGATCGCCCGATACAAATTAATTGCATTCAGGCAGTCTCAATTACCGGCGGTAAGGAACCATCGTCTCGATATTGATATTGGCCAACGGCACCCGCTGCGGGGGAGTAGCAGGAGGTGCGACTTGCCGCGCCATACCCAAATAGTTGGACGGATCGCCAGCCTTCGCTTGTTGCTCTTGAGGAACAAAACGGCGAACAGTCGTCTGCCAGATGATTTGCGGGAAGCCGAGCTGCGAGCGGTGGTACTCACCGTAGCGAGGAGTCTTCAGGTTGAAAGGAGTTTCTCCTCCAACACGCTGAGGCAAAATCCGGCGCTGCTGGTAAGGTACTGTATCGTAGCCGAACTTTTCCAGGTACTCATCGCTATTGACCAGCTCGTCAATAAACCCTTGAGGCCCCTTAGTAGCTACCACGATCGACCAAGCAATCTTTTCGCGATCGCTGTAAACATCCCGGCCTAAAATGCGCTGCACGCACATTTCGACAAATCGGTAGTTGCTGTTAGTTTGATAATTCCGCTCCAAGAAAGGAGCCGAAGTCGCCAAACCGCGAATAAAATCCCGCACCGTAATCTGGCCGAACTTTAGTTGCGACTCCAAAAACGTTTGGCGATTGCTCTTGAGGATTTGGTGTTCGCTGTAAATCTGGCGATATCCAGCCCAAATCAAATTTTCCATGTCTCCAGACGAGAGCACATTTTCAGTTGTGAAAACTCTGGGCTGCTCGTCGCCCCCGACTTCATAACCAGCAACACGCTGATTTTGGCTCTTAGGGGCGTAATTTAACAAAGGAAGCGCCACGTTATAATCTCCGTTATCTCAAATTTCAGAAATAGTTGATACCGCGAGCTGCCAGCATAACGATACAACTAACCAACATACAGATTAGGGGATTCGGGCAATCTAAATCCGATTTTCCTGATTTTTTGCAACAATCTGTAACATTTGTCAACAGTTGACGGTTGGCTGTTCGCTGTTGGTTGTTCGCTGTTGACGGTTGACTGTTCGCTGTTGACTGTTCGCTGACAACTACCAACTGCTTTCTTGTCAACTGCTTTCTTGTCAACTGCCAACTACCCACTGCCAAATAAATTACCAGCCTAGGGCCGAGTAAAACTCGCTAGCAACCGACTCCTTCTCAGCAGCCGGGGCCGCTGCATCCGGTGCAACCCGAATTTCAGTGCAAAAAGTTGAAGTGCTGAAACCGCCAAAGCGCTTGACGCTACTTGTCCGCATCCGCACGTTGGGATTGGCAAACCAAAAACGCTCGATCGAACTCATCGTCTCGTATTCCGTAATCAGCAGCAGCGCATCCTCATCGTCCATCTCAAAACGGCCGGCCACCGGCACGATTTCGGCATAACCCCGTTCCCGCAACATCAAACCCTGCCGCGGATTCTCAGGATCGGGGACGATCGCGAACACAGTAGAGCCCTTGTGATTCTCATCATCCTTATCCCACGCCATAGTGCCGTGCCAAGTCACAAATGCTCCCCCAGCAGCCCGACTCGGATCGACCTCGTGCATCTGGCAAATTTCAGCCACTCGCGCGTCATCCGCACCCAGGGCCGTTACCTGAATATTTGAATCCCCAATCTCCGCTTGACGGAAAGCGAGGTGGTGAGTGCTGCGCTGCGATCGCCACTCCCCGGCACTGCTCTCAAAAAACTCCATTGCATCCATACAAACTAACTCCTTTGGCTTAGGCTTCTCGGTCTTTACGCCTTTTTATGATAAAGCTCCCCCCACTTAGATGTACTTTTGCGACACAAATTAGTCTCAAAATGTCTACTTTGGACATATTGTCAAGGGAATGTTATGATAGTTTACAATGTAGGAGACACAACAAATCTTGCGAAACGTCATGACGATCGCGATCGCACAGACGATTTCATGTAGCAAACTGGAGGAGCGATTTATGGATATGCCTACAACCAGCCTCAGCATGGAGCAGCAGTTCAAATTGCAAGTGCTGCGCGAACAAGTCAAAAGCTTGAGCCAAGACCAAGCTCAGGAATACCTGCTAGAAGTTATGCGGCAGAACATGGTCAAAGAAAATTTGTTAAAGTATTGGATGAAGAAAATGTGAACTCTTCGATCGCCCGCTGCACTAGAACTGCACAACACCACTTTTTTGATAAATTAATCCCCGTACCTGCTTCGCGAGTAGGTGCGGGGACAATTGTTTGGGGCCTAAAAGCATCGGGCATATTGCTTTCCTCAAAGGAGGCAGAGCCAAAGCATCTGCATTACCAGGCTCTTCCTGGTAACGAGCAATCGCTTAAGTTATTAAATTTTCATTTTTTAACATTTAAAGAGCGATCGAGATCGAGGCTATCAAACCCTCATTACTCGATCGCCAATTCTCAACAAATAAAGTTGTTAAATTGGCAGTCACTGTGTCGCAAATGCTCTGAAAAACCCTACTGTACAAAACTTTCAGAATTGGCAAAAAAGATGTTTGTCAAGCATAGCCTTTAAGGGAGATGCGAAGGGTATCTCCTCGGAGCAAACAGTTTTAACAATCGCGTATTGGCTTATCGCAATCCTAAATGATTGGCAAAATTTGTAGGTAGTGCCCGTGCTTACCTCACGGATCGGGGTTCTTGACGAGGGGAATATCCCTACAATAAATTATACAAATGATGGGAGGCTCGCTATATATCAGTTTAAATAAAAAATGAA
This sequence comes from Tychonema sp. LEGE 07203, assembly GCF_015207285.1. Taxonomy (GTDB): domain Bacteria; phylum Cyanobacteriota; class Cyanobacteriia; order Cyanobacteriales; family Microcoleaceae; genus Microcoleus. The sequence goes on from NZ_JADEXD010000085.1 coordinate 11,909, forward strand.
CAATGAACTGCATTCCACGGCGCCGTAAAAATCAAAAACAACCGGATTTATTGACAAAAACCTGCGCCGCGCGCCACTAATCCCAAGTTTTAACAAGGCAGGATGCCTGTGAAGCGAGAATTATTCCAGAGGTTCAATAAACAATCAATTAATTTGAAGAGGAAACAGGTGCTGGCGGTGATTTTTTGTTCGCTACAGGTGCGGTATAGGGAATAGAAACTGGCGGTAAAGTTTGGCGCGGTACAGATAGAGAATTTGGTTGGTATTCGGGCTCGGGTAGGCCGGGAATAGGGAGATATCTCCAATCACCACTAAACAATAGGTACATCGCACCCGCAAACACGATACCGCTAACAACAGCACCAGCAATCTTCCAAGCACTGTAGGGGCGTTCGCCTTGAACTTCGGCGGTGCGTGCATTAACTATTACTTGATATTGCTTGTTTTGATAGCGATAGGCGCACATCCACACAGGTAGCAAAATATGCTTAAAAGTGATAGCATTGTAATCTGTAGAAATGCTGTGAACCCGCTGCTCGTCGCCGCCGATATGTCTACAAACATCCCAGTGAATAGCACCCGCCATGATATTTTTAGCAGAGTCAAATCCTAGAGGGAGAGAAACTTGCGATCGCTGTGCTTCAAACCCAGCTAAATAAGATGAATTGTAAGGGCGCAATGACTCCTTGAGATGCCAAGGTTCCAGTGCATCCAGACGCGGGCGATCGACTGAAGTTGTCGCCGGAATCAGAATATCGTCAAAAGTGCGATCGACTCTGCCAGAAGCAGGCCACCACCTGGTATGTTGGACTTGGCGAGTTTTAGTTTCAGTTTCGCCGTTAGCATTAGTTTCTGTATAACTCTCAGTCACGTAGTAGTGTTCTCCGCGATCGCCCTTATAGTAACTCACCGTATAACAGTCGTAAGTCCAAAACGGCAAATAAACCCCTTGAATTTTCTCCGGTTGCGCCAGAGATTTCAAAGCAGAAGGAGCAAACCAGCGCTTGCTGAGCCACTTCTGAATGCTTTCTCTGGCTTGTTTATCAGTAACTTCAAAGGGTATAATTCCCTCTGGTTGCACGCTAGGGCTGGCTTTTACAGGTTGCGTCACAATTGGAGAAGCACAAAACGGACATTTCCCCGCTACTTTCGGCGGTTCAAAAGTAATACTTGCTCCGCAATCATTGCATTTTACTTCCAGGGCTGTTGTGGATAAAGTTGTCAGCGCCGCGCGATCGTTTTTTAGATATTGTTCGTAGGAATTCTCCTTTACTTCTTCCGCAGTTTGGGGAATTGCATCTTCCCAGCCGCAGTAAGCACATTTTAGCTTTCCTGCTTGGGGGTTGAACTCTAAATAAGCGCCGCAGCTAGGACAGGGAAAACGTTTAACAGCAGGTTCAGAAGTATTCATAATAGTTTATTGGTGATATGTAGCATTTTTCAGAAAGATGAAGTGCTGCTGGGCATCGGGCCTAAAAGCATCGGGCATCGGGCCTAAAAGCATCGGGCATACCTCACGACGCGATCGAACCGCTATAACTGGTAATTGGCAATTGGTAATCGGGAAAACTTACCAATTACCAATTAACTAAAGATCCAAAAGTTTAGGCTGCTGCGGTTGGGGGCGGCGGCGGTACTGTCGCCAACAAAGAGGCTAATTCCGGCACTTGCGATGCTAATTTCCAGCCATCAAAACCCGATCGCCAAACCATTACCTGATGTGTCAAACCATTTTGCAGAAGTTGCTCCAATCCAAAAGGGCCTAATTGTTGACCGTTTTGGGCAATATACCACTGAGTTTGTGTTGCTGGAGGCGGCGGTGGCGGCGGTGTTTGAGATGCTGGCGGCTGCATCATATTTGTCATTTGTTGACCCATTGCCATTCCCATGCCTAATTCTAATGCTTGATTGCCGCCGCTGGGGTTATTGGCTGATGCTTCTATGGCGTTAGCAGCTTGATATTGGGTATATTGCTGCATATTTCCCACAAGTCCGATCGAGGCTCGTTTGTCTAGTGCTGCTTCAACTTCAGGCGGCATCGAGATATTTTCAATTAATATCTGAGTTAATTCTAACCCGAACTGCTGGATGCTTGGCTGTAGGGCAATGCGTATTTGTTCGCCCATTTGCGTGTAGTTGGCTGCAAAGTCCAGCAGGGGAACGCGGGAATTGCCAACCCAATTGGCAAAAGCGCTGACTATTGTATTGCGGAGCTGTTCGCTAATTTCATCTACTTGAAATAGTCCGTCTGTGCTGATTAATTGCTTTAAAAGTTGTTCGGGATGGGAAACTTTAATGTTGTAGGTGCCAAAAGCTCGCATTCGCACGGGGCCGAGTTCTGGATCGCGGATAATTACGGGGTTAGCAGTTCCCCATTTCAGGTTGGTAAATATCTTGGTGTTAAAAAAGTAGACTTCTGCTTTGAAGGGAGAGTTGAAACCGTAGGGCCAACCTTTTAAGGTGCTCAGAACGGGTAAGTTGCGGGTGTACAGTTCGTGCATTCCAGGATCGAAGACATCGGCAACTTGACCTTCGCTGACAAAGACTGCTATTTGTCCCGGTCGTACAGTTAGTTTAGCACCTTGTTTGATTTCGTTTTGGTGGCGCTCGAATCGATAGGCAATGGTATCGTTGGTGTTGTCTAACCATTCGATGATATCGATAAATTCGCCGCGAATCTTGTCAAAGAGTCCCATAGATTTATTTTGAGTTGTTGTTTAATTTTAGCTTCAATAGGAGCGATCGATCTTCCCGATCGCCCTTGTAAAGTTTTTAGATGCGATCGCGCCCCCATCAGAGCGAGATCCCTTGCAGACAATTCACAATTCCGGTTCAATTCCAGCCGATCGCAGTTGAGCGCGCAATTGCTCTAATTTGTCTTCGGCGCGATCGGCTCTTTCCCGCTCTTGTTCGGCTCTTTCCGCCCCCGATAACAACAGATTCCCTTGACTGTCCCACCAGCGCAACCAAGGTAGCTCAGCATTTTGATACATTCCTTGCCAAATTCCCAATTCCACTCCTAACTGTGGAATCGGATAATGACCGCGATCGTTTACCTGGACTAAATGATAGCTATTATCTACTAAATGGTAAACTTCAACACTCGCCTCGGTCACTTCATAAATTCCGTAAAATGCCGGACGGATCACATTTTCATAAATCCAGAATTTACCGGGCTTCGTTTCCTGTTTTCCCGATCGCAATAAAGGCGTTCTGTCCCGTTCTTCTGCACCATTGCCAGATACAAATTCCAACAGAATTAACGGCGCTACAAATTCTTGCCACATCACGTAGGAACGGCGCAATTGACCGTCTAGTGTTGGCGGCACATTGGGGACATAAAACCAGTCTGGCGCTTCTGCACCTTTTTCTAAGGGGTCAGTCAATCGCCAATAAATGCCGCTGTCTTGACCGATACAATAGTTGCCGTCAGCGTGAATTCTTTCTAAAACGGGAGTAATTGAATCGGTTAGTAAGATGCTTTGGGGATGTTCTTGAAAGTTTTTCACAAAAGTACCGTCAGATTCGGGTAGTTGAGTGTGGTCTGGCCAGCCTGTGGGATTGTTTTCTACATCTAGGGAGAATTTCATGGTGTTATTTTGATTGCAGGAATTGTGAGGAGGGAGCTTTTGATTTCGATTGTAGGCGAACTCGATACATCTAACTCATGCCTCTATCTCCCAATCTTCCAGACGCAAACCCTCAACGCGGCTGAACTCGCGGGTATTGTGAGTTACAAGAATTAGGTTGTTGGCAAGAGCAATAGAGGCAATCAACAGGTCATTAGGGCCGATAGGTGTCCCAGAGGCAGCTAATTGAGCGCGAATTTGACCGTAAACTACGGCAGACTGGTCATCAAAAGGCAAACTTACAAACTCATTGAAAAAACGTTCTAGTCGAGCTAGATTGCTATCTTGACGAGAACTTTTAAAAGCACCCCAGTAAAGTTCTGCTTTAACTACAGAGCATATTGCTACATCACCTGACCGCATCATTGCTAGTCGGCGAGATACCGATGAGTTTCGGTCTGGATTTAACAAACGGATGCAAGTATTGGTGTCTAAAAGATAAATCACAGCAATTCTTCCCGGATTTCATATTCCAACTGCTCGGGACGAACAAGCGGTTCTCCCTCCCAACTTCCTATTACTGTCTCAAAAAAACCGGGGGGCCAGCCTAAATCTTCGGGGGTTTTAGGCTCAGTTGTTGGTGTTACGGGCTGGAAAACTACAATAACTTCCAACTCTGTATCTTTGATACCACCGGGGATTTGCAAATGCAGCATCCCGTCGGAACCGACGCGCGATCGCACTTTAATACTTTGCATAACTCTAGCCTCCTTAAGTTTGTAGCGAAAATTAATCTTGTTCGGGAGTAAGTTTTTCAATAATCACTCCAACTCAGCTAACAAATCAAGCACATCCTCATAATCATAAGGCGGACGCTTCCTGATAGCCAACACAGCGATTTGTTGAAATTCATCATCAACAGCGTAAATGATTCTCCACAAATCAACTCTAATTCGCCTGGGTTCCCAATTCGCGTTTGCATAAAATCGAAGCATAATGCTGCTGTCAGGACGTGCATCTTCACCCAGCGCCTCAATTATTTTCTTAATTCGCTGGCGAATGACTCCTGGTAAGTTTCGCCTCTCATCGTGAGCAGATGCCAATAGCCGAATTCGATACATCTAATAACCTCAATCTTCATCCCATTCATCTTTAACAGTTTCCCAATCAAGCCAACCCGCCTTTTCTGGACTGCCACCGCATTTTTGCAATTGGGCCATCGCCGTTTTGAAAATCTGTTCGTCTTCCCGATCTTCGATCCAGTCGATCAAAGCTTCCCAAGCCGATATGCTCAACTGTGCGGCTTTCTTTTTACCGTTAGCATCAACCACAAATTGAACGGATTTTAATATTTCTTTTATACTGGTCATTATAATTAACTCCTTAATTTGCTCTCCATTCTAATCAATTTGCTCCTGGGTTGATGCGCCAAACCGTATGGAAAAAAGGCCGATCGTACCCAGCCAACCCCAGCGGCCAACCTCAGAGTGAGGCAAACCCTCCGCAGCCCCGCTGCTCGACGCGGTACAATAAATGCGATCGTACTTGCGCTTATATTGAAAAAGCTAGACACAACGCCACAGGAGACAACCGACGTATGGGAAAAGTAGTTGGCATTGACCTCGGAACGACAAACTCAGTAGTAGCCGTCATGGAAGGTGGCAAACCAGTTGTGATTGCCAACGCAGAAGGGATGCGGACAACTCCTTCGGTGGTTGCTTTCACAAAAGAAGGAGAACGCCTTGTCGGACAGATGGCCAGACGCCAAACTGTTCTCAACCCGCAAAACACCTTTTATGCTGTCAAACGGTACATCGGACGCAAGTATACCGAACTGACACCAGAGGCAAAGCGCGTCCCTTACACAACTCGCCGCGACGACAGCGGAAACATCAAAATCAAATGTCCTCGCCTGAAAAAAGATTTTGCACCAGAGGAAATTGCGGCGATGGTGTTGCGGAAGTTGGCCGATGAAGCCAGCCGCTATCTCGGACAAGAAGTCACGGGAGCTGTAATCACTGTTCCTGCTTATTTCAACGACTCGCAGCGACAGGCGACGCGGGATGCTGGAAGAATTGCCGGACTTGATGTCAAGCGGATTTTAAATGAGCCGACGGCGGCTTCTTTGGCTTACGGTTTGGAAAGGCGAGAAAGTCAAACGATTTTAGTGTTTGATTTGGGCGGCGGTACTTTTGATGTATCTATCTTAGATGTGGGAGACGGAGTATTTGAAGTCAAAGCAACTAGCGGCGATACTCAATTGGGCGGCAATGATTTTGACTCCAAAATTGTTGATTGGTTGGCAGAACAATTTTTGGAAAAACAAGGCGTGGATTTGCGGAAAAACCGCCAAGCTTTGCAGCGGTTGATCGAAGCGGCAGAAAAAGCAAAAATTGAGCTGTCTGGAGTCGGTGTTACTGAGATTAATTTGCCGTTTATTGATGCCAATGAAGATGGGCCTTTGCATTTGGAAACGCGGCTGACTCGCGGTCAATTTGAGGGGCTGTGCACGGATTTGGTGCAGCGGCTGCGCCGTCCGGTGAAACAAGCTTTGGCTGATGCAAATTTGAGTCCGGCTCGGATTGATGAAGTTGTATTAGTCGGCGGTTCGACTCGGATTCCTTTGGTGCAGGAAGTTGTTCGCAGTTTGATCGATCGCGAACCTAATCAAAATGTGAATCCCGATGAAGTTGTGGCGGTGGGCGCGGCAATTCAGGCGGGGATTTTGGCGGGGGATGTCCGCGATGTGCTGCTTTTGGACGTGACGCCGCTTTCTCTGGGCTTGGAAACGATCGGCGGGGTGATGAAAAAATTGATTCCTCGGAATACGACTATTCCTGTCAGGCGATCGGACATTTTTTCCACTGCCGAAAACAACCAAACTGTGGTAGAGATGCACGTGATCCAAGGGGAACGCGAATTAGGCAGAGATAATAAGTCTTTGGGGCGGTTTAAATTAAGTGGAATTCCGCCTGCGCCGCGAGGGCTTCCGCAGGTACAAGTAGCTTTTGATATTGATGCTAACGGGATGCTGTTGGTAACTGCTTTGGACAAAACTACCGGCAGGGAACAAAGCATTACTGTGCAAGGTGCTTCGACGCTTTCTCAGCAGGAAGTGAATCAAATGATTCGCGATGCCGAACAGTTTGCTCAAGCTGATAAGTTGCAGCGGGAAAAGGTGGAAAAACGCAATCGCGCTGAAACTTTGGCTTATCAAGCTGAGCGGCAGTTGCGGGAAGTTGCACTCGATCGCGGAATGCAGTTTGCTCAAAGAAGCCGCCAGCGAATTGAAACTTTAATTCGGGAATTGCGAGACAGTTTGGAGCGCAGCGACGAGCGGGGTGTCGATCGAGTTGGCTCGGATTTGCAAGATGCTCTTTACGATTTGAACCGCGAAGTTGCAGCGTTTGCGATGGATGACGATGATGATGATTTCTTTGAGTCTGTGAAGCGCACTTTTACGGGCGACGGTACGAAGCGGCGCAGCGATGACAGCAGCTATTATCAAAATGCTAAGCCGTACAGGCGATCGACTGTCGATCCAATTCCCGATCGCTCCTACGATCGCTCCTACGATCGCTCCTACGATCGCTCCTACGATCGCGATCGCTCTTACGATCGAGATAGCTCCTACGATCGCAGAAGCAGCACCAATCGCCCCAGTCGCCCTTATCAAAATCAAAGCGACGATTGGGATGATGATGACGATTGGTTGTAATTAGTGGTTAGTCATTAGTCCCCAGTCATTAGTCCCTAGTTTGAAGCGGGGAAGCAGGATGACTAATGACTAATGACTAATGACTAATAATTAATAACTAATGACTAATAACTAATGACTGATGACTAACTATGCAGAACTTTCGCAATTACTATCAAATTCTGGGAGTTTCCAGAGATGCTACGGCTGACGAGATAAAAAAAGCCTATCGCCGACTGGCAAGGCAATTGCACCCTGACGTAAATCCGGGTGACAAATTTGCTGAAGATAGCTTTAAAGATATTAATGAAGCTTACGATATTCTTTCCGATCTCGAAAAGCGAGCTCAATACGATCGGTTTAGTAAATTTTGGAAACAAAAGGGATTTCAAGGCAAACAAGGAGTAAAACTTCCCAATTTCAAAAGTTGGGGAAATAACAAAGGCAGCCGCAATAAACCAGCCGCAGACATCGACGATTTTAGCGATTACTCTGATTTTAATAAATTTCTCGATCAAGTGCTCGGAAGGCGCCGGGAAGTGAGGATGGCGACAGCGAATGATGCACCGGGAGTAGCAGCTTCGGAACCGTGGAGTACGGCTTCTAAGAAAACGAGTTATGTTGCTAATTATCGGGAAGATGGAAGGAATTTTGACGATCGCGAAATGCGACGCGAAACAGTCGATCGCGAAATTCGACGCGAAACTAGGGAAATTGACGATCGCGAAATCAGAAGAGACATTGAAGCCCGACTGACTCTGCCATTGGAAAAAGCTTATGCCGGCGGTACCGAGCGCATTCGTTTGGATGACGGGCGGTGGATCGAAGTAAATATGCCTGCAGCAATGGTATCGGGCCAGCGAATTCGCCTGCGGAATCAAGGTATTGGCGGCGGCGATTTGTACTTAAAAATCACAGTTTCTCCCCATCCATTTTTTAGCTTAGAAATGTCGGATATTTGCTGCCAATTGCTGCTGACACCCTGCGAAGCGGTGCTGGGCGGAGATGTGGAAGTGCCGACGCTGGATGGCCCGGTGAAGATGAAACTACCGCCGGGAGTCACCTCTGGAAAGCGGTTGCGGATGGCAAATAAAGGCTATCCGACTGGAAATGGCGATCGGGGCGATCAGCTAGTAGAAATTCAGGTATTAATTCCCAAGGAAATTAGCGACGAGGAAAGGGAATTGTACGAGAAATTGCGAGAGGTTGAGACTTTTAAACCGCGTCAAGATTTGTCTGTATAATTTTGTAAGGTGCGCGCGCACCTTACTACTAATTAAGTCCGGCAATCCTCGATAACATCAGTAAAATTACTGTTGCAATTATTTTTAACCTAGCCGAAAATTAACACCAAGCAGTCCTAGATGCACTCGGACTAACTAAAGTAATTTTCCCACAATCAGGAGCAGTCTGCCGCCATGACTCAAACGCCCCCTCCCTGCCAAAACCTGCAAGAACAAGTTGACTCTCTCCTGCAACTGCTGCGTCAAGAATCCTCTTTGCGACAACAAGATATCACGGCGGTGCAAGCTTCTCTGAAAAAAGCCATTTCCCCCGAATTTCAAATTGTGTTTGCGGGTGCTTTCAGTGCCGGAAAATCGATGCTGATCAATGCTTTGCTGGAGCGAGAATTGCTCTACAGCGCTGAAGGACACGCGACAGGTACTGAATGTTATATCGCCTTTGCAGAAGCTGACAAAGAGCGAGTAGTTCTGACATTTTTGAGCGAATTGGAAATTAGCGAGCAAGCCCATGCTCTTTGCGAACAGTTAGCTTTAACTGCTGAACTTAAGATTACTCAAACAGATGTAGTGTCGCTTTTGTGTCAGGGTTGTAAAATAATTATAGAGCAGGAAGGGGGCGAAAATAAATCGGAGCGAGCCAAACAAGCTAAGGCTTTGATGCTGCTGTTAGAAGGTTTTGAGGCAAATCGCGATCGCATCCACACTCTCGAAAATGCCATTTATTCGATGGAACAGTTTAACTTTTCCAATCTCAAAGAAGCTGCTAGCTATGCCCGCCGCGGTAGCAACAGCGCTGTACTCAAGCGAGTAGAATATTACTGTTACCATCCACTGCTGCAAGATGGCAATATTATAATCGATACGCCGGGAGTTGATGCGCCTGTACAACGAGATGCGGAATTGACTTATAATAAAATTGAAAGCCCGGATACTTCGGCAGTTGTCTGCGTTTTGAAAGCGGCTTCGTCAGGGGAAATGACGACGGAAGAAACCGAGTTGATGGAAAAAACGCGGGGAAATCCCGGAATTCGCGATCGGCTGTTTTACATTTTCAACCGCATCGATGAAACTTGGTACAATACTCCACTGCGACAGCGCCTAGAAAATCTGATTAATTCCGACTTTCGCGATACTGCGAGAGTTTACAAAACCAGCGGATTGTTAGGATTTTACGGCAGTTTGATTAAAAATACCGCAGCGCGCGATCGCTTTGGCTTAAATACAATATTTGCCGAAACAGATCGAGTTTCAGTAGATAGTAAATTAGATTTAGATATTCTCGGTAAGAGCGAAGAAACTCCGCAATTTGTCAGCGAATTTAACCGCTACTGTGCGAATTCCGGCAAATTATCTCCCAGCAAATTTCGGATTTCAGTTAACAGCTACGAAACACCAAACGAAAACTACGTGCGGATTCTTGGCGAACAAGGAAAACCGTTAATCCAGCAATTGATTCAAGATAGCGGCATCGAAGATTTTCGCACGGCAATTACCCGCTACCTCACCGAAGAAAAACGCCCGCAACTGTTCAAAAATCTCGCCGACGATTTAGAAGACTTGTGCATTCAACTGCGGAAACACTACCAAACAATCCAGCGGAATCTCGACAGCCAGCCCCGCGAAATTGAGGCGATGAAAGCACAGGAACTTCTGCGGTTAAATCAAGAATTGCAGGAAGTCGGACAGGATTTTCGGGAACATATCGCCACAGAAATCAATGAAATGATTATGAATAAATGCGATATTTTCGATAATGATTTTCGGCAACTGCAATCTCGGATGATCCGGCGCTTGGATGAATTGCTAGATAGCTTTTCGGTTGAGGCAGCTTACGGGCGAACTGTGCTGACTCATCCCCGCAATGCGACAGCACCTTTAATTGCTGTTTTAGTTGAGGCTCTTTACTATTTAGCCAATCAGTTAGAAGATATTTTAGTTGAGTCTACAGCTTCACTCGTTGCTAATTTCTTCGAGTATTTGAAAGATAGCGTTCGCAAATCTGAATACTATCGACTTCTCTATCGGTTGTTGGGGAATGATGGGGGAATTGAACAGCAGTTAGATGAGTTGTCACAGCGGGTTTCTGATGCTTTGGTGAATGCGGCTGGAGTAGAGTGCGATCGCTACGTGCGAGAAAGTCCCCGTTTTTACGATGAAGACACTTTTTCGATTTATCAATTCCGGCAAACATTGCAGCAAACATCCCAAGGTTACGACTGCGAAAACATGGTGGATGCCCAGCCTGCTATTCGGCAATTGTTGCGCTTAGATTTTGAGCCAAAAGTATCGAAAACCATCCGCCAAACTTTCCGGCAAACTGTGAATAAAACCCTGAAAGATCATTTGTTGCCGATGGCAGAAAAACAAGCGGATGATATTTTGCAGAAATACAATCAAGCCCGCGATTATGTCGAGCAAACTTTGGCGCAGGAAGCTGAGGAGAAAATTGCCAAGAATCTGCGGCTGCAAGGGGAGAATGAAGAAAAGATCGAAAAGTACGATCGGGCGGTTTCTGGGATTAATGATTGTTTGCGGGCGATGAAGTTGCACGAGCATTTGTTACCTGTAATTGTAGAAAACAATAGCGTTGCGGTGGATTTTGACTAATTGTGCTATAATTGCCAGCAAAGAGCGACTTTAATTCTATGAACATTCGCCAAAAACTTCTAACAATAATCGAGCAACTTCCAGATGATAAGTTGGCAATACTTCTCAACCTCGCGCTGTTTTTGACAAGAGGGAAAGAATCTGTTCAACCGATGCTTGAATCCCAAGCTTATCAAGATTGGCTGAGTTCGGAAAATGACATTTATGACAAGCTATTTGCTGATGAATTTACGGTGCGGCGACAATCAAATTGGATTAGCTAGTGTTACAGTTGATTCTGTAGTTAGATGCGCGTCCATCTTTACCTTAATAACTCAATAATTACTCAAAACTACGTTTAATTATGAATAATGATGACACCGAAGAAACATTTATTGAGTTAGATGATGAAGAAGTTTTGTGGTTGGTCAACGAATGGGAAAGTCTCAATAAAGATTTAGGAGTCAACTCCTATTTTAAGCACCCAATTATTAGTAGTCGTCAATTTCAAACTTATCTCAAAAACTCTATTAGCCTAGTAGAAAAGATAAAAGATGTGCTATTTGATGAAGGTATAGCAGGTAAAGTTCTTAGGTTTGGTTCTCAAGGATGGCAAAAAGGAAAAATTCGAGTTAAAATATGCGTAGAATTTTGCCCCGACGAACCAGAAGCCGCACAAACACCAGAAAACAACGAATCAGAAACTAGCCAACCAGAATCACCCCTCGATGATTTGCGCCGCCAACTACTAAACTAGGAAAATCAACCGCACAATTCATGACTAAAACCCCTAGAATTTGCATTCCACCCGAAGTCAGAAAATACGTATTTACTCGCAACAAATACCAGTGCCAAAGCTGCGGCCAAACCAAACTAGAAGCAGAACTGTCGATCGATCATATCATCCCCCTAGGGCGCGGCGGCAGCAACGACATCAGCAACCTGCAAACCCTCTGCCGCCCCTGCAACCAAAAGAAAACCGACAAACTAGACCCGCGCTTCCGGCGACACTTTGACCTGTGATACAGCATTTTTCAGGTAAGTAGGTACTAGCAGAGATAGAGGACACGGCAGTGCCGTTTCCCTACTGCGATCAATTCTCTCTTCTCTTTCTCTGTGTCCTCTGCGCCCTCTGCGGTTAAAAAATCCTACCACCGATAATACCGATAAGGATCGTCCCCATTCTCAAAATCCGCCTTATAATCCCAGTGATAAAACTCCCGACTCGACCCGTTAAACACAGATCCATCCGCCTTAAAACTAGCCCCTAAATTAGCCAAAATCTGAGCATTTGCCCGAGTTTGCCGCCAGCGAGTAAAACGCAAATAAGTCTTATCATCCGCATTCAAACTGTCCGGGTCAATCTGAGAGAAAATCGCCACGCCCTTGCCAACTTGTACCCGACTTAACAAACCGTCAGCACCGATTTGTCCCCCAGATGTAATCAACCAAGTATCATAAAAAGAGCGCGATCGCAAATCCGAACTGCTAACCCCCTTCACCTCATCCCAACTCGGAACCGCCAGCGAACCCCCGAAATCCTGCGCTTGCTGCAAACCCACGCCCAAACCCGCCACAGGCACTTGACGCGGCAAGAAAAACGCCTTTCCGCCAGCATTCAAATAACCGCGCAAATCGGCATCTTTCATATTCGCTTCGGCCCCGACAATTGCCAAACCGATATCCTGAGAAAGCGCATTAGCCCGCTGATAAATTACCCCCAAACTGTCCAGCGTTTGGGCATCTCCATCTCCCCCAATTAAAACTACTTTATCCGGCTTTCCAAGCACCGGAGAATTCATCCCGTAACTCATAATTTGTTGCACTAACTGCGCCGCCCCACCATCTGCAAAATAATGGTCTTCCAAATCCAGCTCGTTTAAAATCAGCCGTCCTTTTCCGTAATCCAATTCCATCAGCGGCGAATAAGCTAAATCAAACTCAGATTCCAAAATAGGCCGCCAACTGCTGCGGTGCGGCTTCTCCACAGCAGCACTGCTGACACCGCCGCGATTTCCCCAATGCCAGCCGTACCACGGCATATTTGCCGGACTCAATTTTGCACCTGTTTGAATTGTATCTGGATACGCTTCCACCAGCGTGCTTTCCCCAATCCAATCGCGCAAATCTTCACCGTCTAAACCGATAACTGCGGGATGGTTGCTATCAACTGGATAAGCGCGGCGGCTGACGTGCCCGGCAACCCGAAAACCCATGTTTTCCAGCCATTCTGGCCGCTGGGGAAATATAATTGCTTTGCCGCCATTGCGTACAAAATCTTCTAAACTTCCCGGCAATTTTTCCCCGCTAGAAAACGCTTCCCTACCGATAATTAGTAGGGGCAATCCCCCCGTGGTTGCCCCTGCATTACCGTTCCACGGCACAAGCTGATGGCCTAGCTGTTTTAACATTGCCGATGTTTTGCCCGCCGGATCGAAAATTGCTACCGTATCTTTGATTTTGGTTCCATTGGCAAACACCCGGAAAGCAAATGTATCGGAATGCGGGCGATCGCCCACTCGCGCAGTCAAGCGAATTTCGCCGTCAGTCTTGCTGTAAACGGTATTTGGCAATTTTACGTCTATAGGAAAGAATAGGGTCGTTGCCGGCTTAATAACTCCTTTCTTTTCGCCTTTTTTTACTTCGCTCCCCCCCACCAAAACCCGCCAACTAAACGCAAATTCTTGCGGGGTTCTGGTATCGTTAATTAACACTACTTGCTTGGCAAGTTTTCCGCCCGCAAAAAAGTTGCGATCCTTGGCAGTAAATACCGGATTAGCACCAGCAATCCAAGCCAAAGTCGAGCTATTATTATTCATAATTGCCTCGCCTCCAGGATGAACAGTGTAAGCTTCTGGCTGCAAATAATTCAAATATTTATTAGTAACTTGCTTCAAATAAACTCCTCGCCGCCCCGATTTAAAGCCGCCAAGATCCACCTTATTTCTACCAGCATCGGCAAGTTCCCAACCGTGTCCGTCACTCCAAGGAATCATCCCCCCAGACATTCCAAAAGTCCGCCAACTCCGCCAAGTATTGGTGCTGAATAGCTGCTGCAACTTTTGAAAAGCTGGTGCAAAATCTAAATCCTTGCTGTTATGCCAGCTTTTATACTCCTGACCTTTGACAAATTGCTCGCGAATTTTAGCTTTATAAGCTGCAGTTTCCAATTCGTAAGCCCGATCGCCCAAATAAATTGCCGCAAACTCAGTCATCCAAGGTTCGCTGAGAATGACCTGATTAAAACCTTGGCGATTTCGCATCACTGTCGCGAACAGCGGTGTACCAAACTCGACTACCATGTAGGGCATTTCTCCGGTTTTGCTCCACTCCGAAATCCACTCTTCCCGCTCTTGCAAGGGAATCATATTTAAATAAGAATTCAGCGAATAAACATCGCCAAAGTTTGCCCCTTGGTGTACCATCACGGGTCTTGTAGGGTCGGCTGATTTAATAGCAGCTAAAGCGTCATTTCCGAAGAGAGTATTGACTGGCAGGCGATCGCTATCCCATTTACTGAGAGTTCCTTCTATTTTTCTTTTGCCGATGCGGCGGGGATTTTGGTCGTCGCCGTTGCCAAAAAAGTTAGGACTTGTTGCCCACATTAATACTGATGGATGATTGCGGTAACGGCGCATTTCTGTCACCATTCGCGCTTTCCAGCGGTCTCTCCACTGGCGGTTTTTCCACTTGCCGTTCCAAGCTATCGGACTAATGTCTAATGCGGGAACCATAATTGGAAAACCTTTGAGGTCTGCTCTTTCTGATAACAGTTCTCGAAAGTGCCACCGACCCCGTTCGTCGTGATTCCAAGGCCAGGTTTCTACTATGTTAAAACCTGTTTTCATGTAGCTGTCAATTAATTTGTCAGTAACTTCTACTGTGCCGGTTTCCCAAGAATTGTCTGAGTGCAAGGTTGGGCGGAGGCGAAACTCTGTGCCGTTTAAGAAAAATTTGCGCCCTTCTATCCAAAATTCGCGGAAGCCGAAAGGTTGGTTGTATTGCGTGTCGGTGCCGCTGCCTTTTACTTCTAATTGCAGGGTATAAAGGTTGGGTTTTTCGAGATCCCAAAGGCGGGGATTTTGCCAGTCCCACTGCACTTTTACTGTTTGAATTGGTTGGGCTTTGACGGTGGCAGTGCCTGTAAATTTTTGTTCTACTTTGCCTTTTTCGTCGAGCATTTGGGCGATTAGTTGAACTTGACCGTTTTGGGCAACGTCTTTGAGTTCTATATCTAATTTAATTTGCTTTTTTCGGGTGGAAGTTTGGACGAATACGTCGCTGACTAGCGGGCCTGGGGGAACGCTGAGGAGTCGCACTTCGCCGATGATTCCCCGCGATTGCAGGTTAGATTTTGTTGTATAAATTTCTGTGGGACTCATAATCACGGCTTTGTCTGTTTCTTCGGAGACTGCCGCGACTAAAATAGATAGGGTGTTGTCACCTGGTTTGGCTGCTTTGGTAATTTCAACAGTACCGTAAGGCCATTCGATTTGACCGCAGTTAATGCCGTTGACAAAGATTACTGCATCGGTGCTGACTCTGGCTAAATCGATAAAAATTCGGCGGTTTTTCCAGTTGTCGGGAATGTTTGCTGTTTGTTGGTACCAAGCTTTTGATAGTTGTTGGCTGTTGAAGTTTTCCCAATCTTTGCCGCTGCCGCGGGTGATGATTCCGGGTACGAATTCGTTTTTTTCTTCCCAGTCTCCGGGCACCCAGATGGAGCCCCAGCTTGGGGAGGCGGGGGGGGTTTGGAGGTTGCCAACTGCGGGGACAAATTGCCACTTGCCGTTGAGATAGATTTGGGATCGTTTGTTTTCGATCGCCCGGATGGCCGCGATGGTAAGATTGGGAAAGCCGATCGACGATATCGCACTGTTACTGACCGAGTTGGCATTCTGAAGCGCGTAACCCATGAATCCGAAGACGGTGGCGGCGGCCAAGAATAATCCGATAATTTTTGCCAGCTTGTGATTCACCTTAAGTTTTTCCCAGACATGGGTCGATCGAATTTGTCCCTTCATTTATCATAAGC
>NZ_JADEXD010000289.1 GCF_015207285.1 Tychonema sp. LEGE 07203
TTCTTAGCCCCCCCGAACTCGCGGGGGGGTTGGGGGGGTAAGCTCTAGCGCTACTTTATGAAATTGGTATAAGGTGCAGAAACCGCTAAAAATATGACTTTTATGAATCGAACTTCTGAATAATATGAATTGACGTGAGAGCAAGCTGGTTATTTAATTGTAATTAGGCGGACATATCTATTTAAATTTCTGATTAGCACTTATTCAGGAGACTGAAACGATGCAATTACAATCTAGCAAAAAACAAATAATTTTTACCAGTTTGCTGTGCTTCTCGGCAATTGCCTTTCCGGTAACGAGTCAAGCTATAACAGTACAAGAAGTACCGAATCCTCGCCAATTAAATAACACTTGGGTAACAGATAAAGCAAATATTCTCAGTGACAGCACGGAAACTCAGCTAAATCAAATGATTGCGGAGTTGGAGGCAAAAAACGGCTCAGAAATCGCTGTTGTGACAGTGCCTGACACTAACCCATCGGCGACACCAAAGGCATTTTCTACAGAATTATTTAACTCTTGGGGAATTGGTAAGAAAGGTAAAAATAACGGAGTTTTATTGTTGATTTCATCTGGAGAACGCCGCATTCAGATTGAGACTGGTTCTGGGATTCAAAACATTTTGCCCGATGCGAAAACGGTGAGTATTATTCAAACGGAAATTACGCCCAGATTTAAACAGCAGGATTTTGACGGGGGTACATTGGCGGGGACAAAGGCGTTAGTTAATGTTTTACAAACTCCGATCGCAAATGTGCAATCTCAAAACGCGCTGCCCTTGGTTCCCATAGTACCATCTCAAGCGCTAACACCGTCGCCAATACCTGCTGAATCACCAGTTATTAGCAATAGTAAGTCCCCAGGTGAAGATTTATGGAATTTCATCTATGGCTTATTTTGGTTGTTATTGATAGCATTCATAGCATTTGTTATACCTGGTTTCATGATCTTCAGGACATTTCCCAGCTTATTTTCTCGGAAATCTCGTTCCCGCCACCGCCGCTATCCGCGCAATTACAGCAGTAACAGCCACAACTCTTATGGTGGGGGTGGCTACTACAGCGGTAGCAGGGATTACAGCGGTAGCAGCAGTAGCGACTCCGGCGGTAGCTTTGGCGGTGGTGACTCTGGTGGTGACGGCGGCGGTGGAGATTGGTAATAGTTATAATGTGCTCTTCGGTGCTCTTTATTCAATTTTGAATTAGATCGTTTTCCCAAGAATGACCACAATCATATTGGTTTGTAGTGAGGACTTTAGTTTTATGATGGATGCGGATTAAATTACTCACTACAAACCAATTTTAGGATTAGTTTTTAATCGGAAAAGTAGTCTTCAACAATTTTCAAAATCCGCGACGCAGCCAAACCGTCGCCAAAGGGATTGATTGCCATTGCCATTGCGTCGTAAGCGGCAGAATCACTCAGCAATTCTGTGGCTTCTGCGGTAATTGTATCAGGATTTGTACCGACAAGTTTAGCGGTTCCGGCGGCAATTGCTTCTGGTCTTTCTGTGGTTTCTCGCAATACTAAAACAGGCTTGCCCAAACTCGGTGCTTCTTCTTGCAAGCCGCCGGAATCTGTGAGGATTAAATGACTCTTCTGCATGGCTCCTACTAATTCGGCGTAGTCCAACGGTTCGGTTAAAAAGATTCTTGGATGGTCGCCTAAAAGAGATTTTAAAGGTTCCCGAACGGTGGGATTTTTGTGCAGCGGTAAGAGCAAGGCTGTGTCGGGAAATTTATCTAAGATTTGGATGAATGCTCGCGCAATTCCTGCTAAGGGTTTTCCCCAATTTTCGCGGCGGTGGACTGTTGCTAAAATGGTGCGATGTTTGCTCCAATCTAGGTTGGGAATTTTGCATTCTGGTTCGCGTTTGGCGACGGATAATAAAGCGTCGATTACTGTGTTGCCTGTACGGTGAATTTCTCCTAAAACGCCCGATCGCCCTAAATTCTCAGCAGCCAGCGCTGTTGGGGCAAAATGCAGCCTTGTGAGCTGAGATATCAACCGTCGGTTAGCCTCTTCGGGATAGGGATTGAACACGTCGTCTGTCCGCAATCCGGCTTCTACGTGACCGACTGGTATTTTCTGGTAAAATGCAGCTAAAGCTGCTGCAAATGCTGTTGTTGTATCGCCCTGCACTAATACGATTTCTGGCTGCAATTCCTTAAAGCAAGCTTCTAAACCCTGCAAGCTGCGGGATGTAATGTCGGTTAGGGTTTGCTGGTGCTGCATAATTGCTAAATCGCGATCGGCTTTGAGGTCGAACATTTGCATTACTTGCTCGACCATTTCTCGGTGCTGACCGGTTAAAATTACTTGGGTGTCAAAGATTGGTGAATTTTTGAACAGTTGAATTACAGCCGCTAGTTTGATCGCTTCTGGGCGAGTTCCTAGGACAATGCAAACGCGGTGTGTGGCTTCGGGCATGGTAAAATTGGGTTGTTGAGATTTGTGCAGCTCTTAAAGGCTGAATATTTTATAGCAGGTTTGAATCGTTGGTGAATAAGATTTATTTTTTTTGTGAACCGCAGAGGGCGCAGAGGGCGCAGAGGAGAGTAGAGAGATAGAAGGTGTTTTTTTGGGAGTTATATTGTTTTTGGTGGCACTATTTGTACATTTTTAGTTTTTAATTGGTCATGCCTTATCGCTACATTCTCTTTTACAAACCTTACGATGTTTTAACTCAGTTTACTGACAATTCCAGCGAGACTAAACGGAGTACCCTGAAAGATTATATTCCGATTCCTGATGTTTATGCTGTGGGAAGGCTCGATCGCGATAGCGAAGGTTTGTTGCTGTTAACCGATGACGGACAAATTCAGCACCGCCTCAGTCACCCGAAATTTGCTCATCCCCGCACTTACTTGGTGCAGGTGGAAGGGATTCCAAATGCAGGTGCGATCGCCCTTTTGCAAACTGGTGTCACAATTCAAGATTATCGGACTCGATCGGCGAAAGTGCAATTATTATCGGCAGAACCCGAATTGCCGCCCCGCCAGCCCCCGATTCGATTTCGCAAAAACATTCCCACAGCTTGGCTGGAAATGACTCTCACAGAAGGCCGCAACCGCCAAGTGCGCCGGATGACGGCAGCGGTAGGGTTTCCGACGCTGCGGCTGGTGAGAAGCGCGATCGGGCATTTGCAACTAAATGACTTGAAACCCGGTGAATGGCGCGAATTAACTCAAAACGATTTGAAATTTGAGATTTGAGAATTACAGTCAACAGTCAACCGTTAATAGTTAACCGTCAACAGTAGACCTTTTGCAAAAGTCAAATTTACCCCCCTTAGTCCCCCCCTTGTTAAGGGGAGAAACAAGAATAATCTTGCTCCCTCCCCGCGGG
>NZ_JADEXD010000086.1 GCF_015207285.1 Tychonema sp. LEGE 07203
AGAGACAGATGGGGAATGGGGAATGGGGAATTGTCTCTTCCCTCGGACTTCTTCCTTCTTCCCTCGGACTTCTTCCCTCGGACTTCTTCCTTCTTGCTTCCATTCAAACACCGATCGAGCAAACGCAATTGCCGCCACAACTGGCGATCCAATTCCAAAGTAGGATGAATGCAGCGCAAAGCCTGCAAATCTCCCAGCATTTGCAGAGCCGCCTTCCAGTAAGGAGCTTGCAAAATGTGCCTCAATTCACTTTTGAGGCGAATTTCCAAAGCCGGAGCTCGGCCGTTTTCCCCCTGAATTCGGTAATAAATCCCGCTTTCGGTAGCGTGGCGGATGTATCCTTCAGTCTGCGACTCGATCGCAAATCCCAACCGCACCGCAAACCGCACAGCCCGATAAATTCGCGTCGGATCTTCGATAAAACTGTTAGCGTGCAAAACTCTAATTTGGCGCGCTTCCAAGTCTCGCAAACCGCCAAAAAAATCCAACAATTGGCCGCTGTTAGGAACACCCAACCGCACAGCCAGCGCGTTAATTGTAAAATCCCTGCGGTACAAATCTTGACGGATCGAACTCGCTTCAACTTCAGGATTTGCAGCCGGATAAGGATAAAATTCAGTACGAGCCGTAGCGATATCCAGCCACAGCGAGCCGAAAACAGAGTCTTTGTTCCACAATAGGGCGGCGGTTTTAAAGTCACCGTGAACGTCTAAACGCGATTCTGGGTAAAGCTTTTGTAGCGATGCAGCCAACTCGACACCTGCACCGGAATCGCGGGCGCCGCAGTTTCCATCCACAACCAAATCAATATCGGCGAGCGCCAGTCGATCGTCGGCGGCTAACTGATTTTTGGCAGTATTCTCAGCAACAGGCAAGATGCCTGTTTCACCAGAGTTTAATTTGGTTGTGGGGCGGGCATCTTGCCCGTCCTTCCCAGGCTGGTTGAGAGTCGTGCCTGATGTTGTCAAACCTAAGAGTAAATCCCGAACTGCTCCACCGACAATATAAAGTTGCCAGCCTCGCTCTCGGGCAATATTGGCCGCGATCGACAATAATTGCCACAATTCGGGACTAATGCCAGATCGCAGCAACTGCTCCACGGATGCGGGTAGGGGACAATAGGACAATTCTCCGTTACTGCCACTGTCTCGCCCTTTTTGCTGGTGCAATTCCCGCAACACGTCGGTGCGAGTCACGATTCCCACCAGTTGGTCGTTTTCCAATACTGGCAAGCGCCCGATATTGTATGTCACCATTAAATCTTCAATTTCTGGCAGCAAGGTATCGGGGGCGATCGTTTTGAGCTGCAGAGTCATGTAACCCTTGACGGGGGCGTGACTGAAACCGTGGTGCAGGGCGATGTCAATGTCGCGGCGGGAAATAATGCCGGCAAGCCGATCGCCCGCATCGACTACACAAAGCCCTGAATGCCCGTAACGCAGGAGGATACGGTGAGCTTCTCCCACAGAGGTTTCCGGGCGAATGCTCCGCACTGGAGATGACATTAACTCGCGGGCGGTTGGAGGGTGAGGGATTTGAGCTTTCAGCGCGTTGGCTAGTTGATTTAAGGTCGCCAGCGGGTCAACATCGCGGGTGGCGAGGGATGCGGCGCTGGCGTGGCCTCCGCCGCCGAAAGGTTTGAACAATTCGCTGAGGTTGGTGCTGGAAATGCGCGATCGACCGATAACGGTTAAGCGGTTGGAAACTGGCGGTTGGGCGCTGTTGCTGTTGTTTTCGTTTTCACTAATGTTATAAACATTGCCTAAAAGTAGAGCATCGGCTTCAGTCAAATCTAACAAGCGAGAAGCCAGGGAAGAAAGTCCTGGAACAAAGCTGTCAGTAGATAGCAGCACCCAAGCTACTGTATAACCGTGCAAAGTTTCCGATCGCAAATTCTTCAGCGTTTCTCTGAGCAAATCCTGCAATTGAGGAGACAAAGCGGGTTCTACATACTCAGCGATTACCCGCAAACTCGCTCCCTGTTCCATCAACCAGCCTAAAGCTATGGCATCTCGCGCCGTTGCGCCCTCAAAGGTGAGGGAGCCAGTATCGACGTGGATGCCCAAGGCCATGACTGTGGCTTCCGAAGGCAGCAGGCGGGATGCTGTGTCGCCGTTTTCTGTGGCATTTTTGAGCTTTTCTCGCAGTTTTTCGACAATTAATGTAGTGGTTGCTCCGACTGCTTCGATTTGGGTAACTGTGGCCCGGATGTCCAAATCGGCTTGCAGGTGGTGGTCGAAAACAGCTATTTCGTTGATGTGCGGCAAGTCTAGCCATTCGGCGGCTTTTCCCAAACGATCGCGCTGGGAGGCATCTACGATAGTAATCGATCGAATTTGTTGCGGATTTACCGACCGGCGTTCGATCAGCGGATATTCGTCGCGGTGTAGCGCCAAAAAATCCCGCACTGTCGGGTGACATCCGCCCGTCAGCACGATTCTGCTACCGGGCTGGAGCACGCACAGTCCCACCGCAGCGCCCAAGCTGTCAAAATCTGCTGTTGTGTGGCACAAAACTAAATCCATAGCCGAAAATCCCGCATCTCTCTCTCTCACACACTAGCAATTTCTGGTGCTTTGAGACTGGATCGGGCGATCGGGCTTTAACCGAGACCTGTCAACTGAGCCCGCAAAACCGCTCTGAGACTTCACTCCCTGCTTTCGGTGGGGGTTTTACCTGGTTGTTGACACGCTTTGGGTTTTAACTTAACCTTTCCAGTTTTCTGTGCAGTAGCGAACAATGATAAAATTGGTAACAATCTCAAGAGCTACTGATGCCTGTTCGCGCAACGCCCGAATTTGCACGGTCTCTTTCGTATCAATCAACCGACAATTTCTCGATCGACCATCTGGAAATTGTCATTCGATTTTAGATTTTAGATTTTAGATTTACTTGCAGCGCCGTGAATCTGGCAGCTTGAACTCTTAATCTAAAATTTTGGGATATCCGCGGCACAAGTCGGATGCTTCCGTTTTTGGGCGGATCGAAAACTATAATCTGGAATGTTTTTCCAGATTGTAACCAACTATTTCTCGTCAACGCACGGCTATACAGAAAGGAGAAAAAATGTTATCAATTCTGTTTCAATTGGTTTTACTGGCTTTGGTACTGCTATCTTTTGTAATGGTGGTTGGCGTGCCGGTCGCTTATGCCTCTCCCCAAAACTGGGATCAGTCTAAATCCCTGCTTTATGTCGGTTCTGGCCTCTGGTTTTTGCTGGTTATTGCAGTCGGTGTATTAAACTTTTTAGTAGTTTAATTTCGCCTAGCACTATCGAAAGAAGAAGGTAAAAGATAGAAAGTTGAAGGCATTAACCAGCAATTCAAAGGCATTCCGCATTCGGTAGAAGCTAGGAACGGTTAGAACCGCGAGACGAGCCTGTATGTTTTTGCACTTGAAATTCAGATCAAATGTTTCTGCTTTCTGACTTTTGCCTTCTCGAAACAAAAAAATATAACATTTCAACCCTAAAATCTAAACTAGAAAATTATGACTGTATTCGAGGGAACTTTTACTCAAACAGAATCTTTGCGGTTTGCAATTGTCATCGGTCGTTTTAACGATTTGGTTGTCGGCAAGCTGTTGGAAGGATGTCAAGATTGTTTGAAGCGCCACGGGGTTGATATTAATCCTCATGGCAATCAAGTTGATTTTTATTGGGTTCCGGGATGTTTTGAGATTCCTTTGGTGGCCCGCCAAGCTGCTCTTTCTGGCCGCTACGATGCGGTAATCTGTCTGGGCGCGGTGATTCGCGGCCAAACTCCGCATTTCGATTTTGTGGCTGGCGAAGTTTCTAAGGGAATTGCTGCGGCTGCTTTTCAAACAGGGGTGCCGGTGATTTTTGGGGTGGTGACGACAGACACGATGCAGCAAGCTTTGGAAAGGGCCGGAATTAAGAGCAATTTGGGCTGGAATTATGCGATGAGTGCTCTGGAAATGGGCACTTTGATGCGTCAGGTTAACGGTTTGGGCGGAAATTCTTACGATCGATTAGCTGCTGGAGCTGCTGTTGAAGTGCTGTCGGCCGATCGACCTTAATGTATTATTGGAAAACCTTTTATGGGCAGGCAGGATGCCCAACCCCTACTCCCCACAAAAAATACAATCTTTGACAGAAGAGGCCGTCCAGCCTGTTATTGAAACCAATTAAATCTTTGACAGAAGAGGCCGTCCAGCCTGTTATTGAGAGGGTATAAATTTGATTGAATTGCGTACTTTTAGCACCTGTAGGTAACAAAAGCTATGACTGTTTTAACTGCTAAACGATTCTCGATCGCAGAATATCACCGTTTGGGAGAACTGGGATTTTCGCTCCCGATGAGCGAGTAGAATTGATTCGCGGAGAACTTATCATCAAGGGTGCTAAAATTACGTTTCACTCTGTTTGTAAGAGTCTTTTAATTCAGGAATTAGTCATTTTACTCGGAAGAATTGCTCATTTGCGCGTACAAGAGCCGATTATTTTATTTACTACTGATAGCGAACCTGAACCTGATGTGGTTATCGCCCGCAATCACCCTGATAATTATTTAGCTTCTCACCCAGAACCTGCGGATATCTTGTTAGTAATTGAGGCTTCTGATTCTACTTTAAACTACGATCGCAAAACCAAGCTATCTCTGTATGCTGAAGCTGGAATTGCTAATTATTGGATATTTAACTTAGTCGATAATCAACTGGAAATGCACAGCCAACCTTATCAAAAAAGACAAGGCGATTTCAATTATCGATCGCAGCGAGTCCTTTTGCCCGATGAGGCTGTCGCAATTCCGGGGTTTCCCGATTTGTCTCTAGATTTGTCTTTGGTGTTTCCAGCCTAAGCTGAATTCACTACTTAAGTTAATTTATAGCAACCGCCAAGGCTGTCAAGGCCACTGCTATAAAACACTCCCATAACTTTCAGTATATTTTTATACATTTATTTGGTTGGCGATCGAACTGCACCTTGCTGAGTATCATATTACACATCTAATCGCCAATATACTGAATTATTCTCAACTTTTTAACTGAAAATCGCTGATTATCTAATATTTCTCAACAGTTTTATGAGATTTGTATGAATTTAGTTGCACAAATATGAGAAATTAGTTATGTTAAGTTTTGTGTAAGCATTGAGACCCTCTCAACTCAATCCTAGGATAGCTTTCAGCATAAATGCTGTACAAACAGTATTTAACGCATTCTTAACAAACAGCCGTGAAAGTAAAGGATCGGGTCAATTGTTAATGCAATCTTAAATAATAAATTTGTCCAGTCAATACCTAGGAAGCTTACCAGAAAAGGGATTGATGATTTTGAGGGTCGCCCGGATACTTACAGTTAATTACCAATACAAAAGTGCACAAATTTTATGGGTGATATCCAAGCTACGTTTACAGCCACAGACCGCGCTTTTCATATTGAAGGGTACGAAAAAATTGATTTCAGCTTGCTCTATGTAGATGGTGCTTTCAAGCTGGAAAATCCAGAAATTGCCGATAGTTACCGCCAATTTGGTCGCTGTTTAATGGTGGTAGACCAAACAGTTTACGGTCTGTACGGCCAGCAGATGCAGCATTATTTCAAGCATCACGAGATAGATTTAACAGTCTTTCCAGTGAATATCAAGGAACCGGATAAGACCGTAACAACTTTTGAAAGCATCATAGATGCCTTCGTTGATTTTGGACTCGTACGAAAAGAACCTGTGTTGGTGGTTGGTGGTGGATTGACTACAGACGTAACGGGTTTTGCCTGCTCCTCCTATCGCCGCCGGACTAACTACATTCGCGTACCGACAACCTTAATCGGGCTGATTGATGCCAGTGTGGCGATCAAGGTAGCGGTGAACCACGGTAAGTTGAAAAACCGTCTGGGTGCTTACCACGCTTCCCAGAAAGTAATCTTAGACTTCTCTTTCCTAAAAACTCTGCCGATCGACCAAATACGCAACGGCATGGCAGAGTTAATTAAGATCGCCGTAGTCGGCAACAAAGAAATCTTCGAGTTGCTAGAAAACTACGGCGAAGCATTGCTGCACAGCCATTTTGGTTATTTAGACGGCACATCAGAACTGCGCGAAGTCGCACATCGGTTAACCTACAACGCCATTCAGTCAATGCTGGCGTTAGAAGTACCAAACCTGCACGAGCTAGATTTGGATCGAGTGATTGCCTACGGTCACACTTGGAGTCCAACCCTGGAACTAACACCGGAAATTCCGATGTTCCACGGCCACAGTGTCGCTATCGATATGGCTTTTTCGGCGACTATTGCCGAACAGCGCGGCTACATTTCGATCGCCTCGCGCGATCGCATCCTAGGATTAATGAGTCGCCTAGGACTCGCAATTGACAGCCCCTATCTGACTCCTGAACTGTTGTGGCAAGCGACAAAATCGATCGCCCGCACCCGCGACGGCCTTCAACGTGCAGCAGCACCCCGCCCCATTGGTGAATGCTTTTTCATGAACGATTTGACTCGGACTGAGTTGGATGGAGCCCTAGCAGTTCATCGAGAAATCTGTCAGGCGTACCCGCGTCATGGCGGTGGAGAAGATATGTACGTCGTGTTGGACAAAGTTGCAACTCCTTCGGCAGCAGGGGTATAAAGATGAGACCAGTTACCCCTGTCGGGATTTTAGCCGCTAAACTGGAAAATCTGGCCGAGAAAGCAAAGAAAATCGACAATCTCGATCGAGCTTTCAAGACAGAATTGCAACAAGCCTACGAATTAGCAAATGGTCTCGATCCCTACCTGAATCTTTGCACCACCCCAGAATCTCCCGCCTTAGCCGCCTTAGTAAAGCGCACCCAATCAGAAGATTGGAGCAAGCGATTCTCCGACGGCGAGACAGTGCGCCACTTGGAACAAGAGATGCTTTCGGGCCATGTGGAAGGGCAAATGCTGAAATTTCTCGTCCACCTGACGAAAGCAAAGCGGGCGCTCGAAATCGGGATGTTCACTGGCTACTCAGCACTAGCAATGGCCGAAGCCCTGCCGGTAGATGGGGAAGTAGTAGCCTGCGAAGTAGATGCTTATGTAGCTGAGTTTGCTCAGAAGTGTTTCAACGAATCGACGGTTGGCCACAAAATCTCAGTGAAGGTGGCACCAGCCCTAGAAACCATGAAACAACTGGCTGCTGCTGGAGAAGTGTTCGATTTAGTGTTTATCGATGCTGACAAAGGTGGATACACTGACTATCTCGATTTACTGCTCACTACTGGTTTGTTGGCTCCCAATGGCTTGATTTGTGCTGACAATACTTTGATGCAGGGACAGCCCTATTTGTCCGGTACTGCTACTGCTAACGGAATTGCGATCGCCCAATTCAATCAGGCTGTGGTTGACGATCCGCGCGTAGAGCAGGTGTTAGTGCCGCTCAGAGATGGGATTACCTTGATTCGGCGCGTTTAAGGATTTGATATCCTCCATCTGCGTTTATCTGCGTTTATCTAGCTGTATCTGCGGTAAAAAAAAGAGAATTTTGTAACCGCAGATGACAGTGGATGGACGCAGATTCACGCAGATAAAGAGAAGAGATGGCGGACTTGATATTATCTTTAATTAAAGTGCCTACTTACTAGAAAATTATGATCGAAACAATTTCAGTTGCAGCGATGCCATCTGAACAGCAAACAAATGCGGGGAAGTGGCGGTTCCAAACTACAGTAAAAACCATAGCAACTCTGACTTTGTTGCTATTAGTAATGCCCCTGAATCTAACTTTGACGATAATTGCATTATTGAGATCCATCATCATCAAACCGTTCCAGTCTCCACCGACTACAGCCAATCCCCAAACGATTTTGATAAGTGGGGGCAAGATGACTAAGGCATTGCAGCTAGCGCGATCGTTCCACAAAGCCGGTCATCGAGTAATTTTGATAGAAACCGAGAAATACTGGCTGACCGGTCATCGTTACTCTTGGGCGGTCGATCGCTTTTACACAGTACCAAATCCCCAGACAGAGGAATACCCGCAAGCACTCTTAAAAATTGTCCAACAAGAGAAAGTGAATGTTTATGTTCCCGCGTGCAGTCCCGTCGCCAGTTACTACGATGCCGAAGTCCAAAGCGTGCTTTCTCCCCACTGTACGGTAATGCACGTCGATGTGGAAACGCTGCAAAGATTGGATGATAAGTATACATTTGCTGCCGCTGCCGAAGCCTTGGGGCTGCGAGTTCCGAAGTCCTATCGCATTACCAATCCCCAGCAAGTAATCGATTTTGATTTTAGTGATGCACAGCGCCAGTACATTATCAAAAGTATTCCCTACGATTCTATTCGCAGATTAAACTTAACTAAATTACCCTGCACAACCCCATCTGAAACAGCCGATTTTGTCAGCTCTTTACCAATTTCAGAGAGTAAACCTTGGATTATGCAAGAGTATATTCCGGGGCAAGAGTTCTGCACTCACAGTACAATTCGTAATGGTCATCTTCAGTTGCACTGTTGTTGTGAATCATCGGCATTTCAGGTTAACTACGAAAATGTCGATCGCCCGGATATCGAAAATTGGATTCGTCAGTTTGCCAAAAGTCTCAATTTGACAGGACAAGTTTCCTTTGATTTCATTCAGGCGGCGGATGATGGAGAGATTTACGCGATCGAATGCAATCCCCGCACCCATTCAGCCATCACGATGTTTTACAACCATCCCGATGTAGCTAAAGCTTATTTGGATCGCGACTCTTTACCACAAACTGTGCAGCCCTTGGCATCTAGCCGCCCGACTTACTGGATTTACCACGAAATTTGGCGATTGGTGACTCATTTATGGTCGCCCAAGCTAGTTTGCGAGCGGTTACAAATTATTGCCCGTGGTAAAGATGCCATCTTCGATTGGAACGATCCATTACCATTTTTGATGGTGCATCATTGGCAAATTCCCTTGTTGTTATGGGGCAATTTGCAGAAGCCGAAAGAGTGGATTCGGATTGATTTTAATATTGGCAAACTTGTGGAAATCGGAGGAGATTGAGTATGTCAGTATTGCGGGTTTTGCATTTAGTCGGATCGGCTGTCAGTGATTTTTACTGTGATTTGTCGCGCCTTTACGCCCAAGATTGTTTGGAGAATACGGCTAATTCAGCACTGTATGAATTTCATATTGCCTATATTTCTCCCGATCGCCAATGGCGTTTTCCGACATCTCTCGATCCAGGTGCAATCGCGGCGGCTAATCCCATGTCTTTAGCGGGCGCTGTGCAGGTGCTGACAGACCTCGAAATTGACGTAACGGTTCCCCAGATGTTTTGTATCCCAGGCATGACTCAATACCGCAGTTTGTTCGATCTGCTGAATATTCCCTATGTGGGTAATTCCGCAGAGTTGATGGCGTTGGTGGCTGACAAAGCGAGGACTAAAGCAGTGGTAGCCGCCGCTGGGGTAAGTGTACCGTTGGGAGAAATTGTCCGTAGGGGCGATCGAACTTTGATTGATTTCCCCGCCGTCCTCAAGCCACTAAATGGTGATAATTCCATTGGAGTAACTTTTGTTAAAGATGCTGCTGACTATGATGCAGCGTTGCAGAAAGCATTAACTCATTCAGATCGAGTGCTAGTAGAAAAATTCATTGAATTGGGTAGAGAAGTTCGCTGTGGAATTATCGTCAAAGCAGGCGAGTTAGTTTGTTTGCCGCTAGAAGAGTATGCTCTAAATCCTGATACAATGCCGATTCGGAGTTATGCCGACAAGCTAAAACAAAATGATGATGGAAGCTTGGGTTATGCCGCTAAGGATAGTACCAAATCGTGGATAGTTGACACCAGCGATCCGGTAACTGAGAAAGTTTGGGATATGGCCAAAAAATCCCATATCGCTTTGGGTTGTCGCCACTACAGTCTATTTGATTTTCGCATCGATCCGCAGGGACAACCTTGGTTTTTGGAAGCAGGGCTTTACTGTTCTTTTGCTCAAAAAAGTGTGCTTTCTGCGATGACGAAAGCATCAGGAACTTCTCTGGATACTTTTTTTGAAAATATGTTGCAAAATGCCTTGCAGAGATGACTTATAGCGGTTCTCACGCATTGTGAGGTATGCCCGGCGCGGGCCACGGAGGCCTATGCCCACGGAGGCCATGAGTACCTCATACCAGAGCACAGAAAGGCTATATATCAATTCAGTTAGCATCTGAATTATTTATTTCTATCCGCTCTCTCTCTGTGTTCTCTGCGTCCTCTGCGGTTAAATCATTCCGATATAACTGAACACGATATTTGGCTGAGTTTGCGATCGGAGTACCTAAAGCATCACAAAATCTGTGAAATAATGATCGTATCAAGAACTTGTGTAGATAAGTTGAGATTTAGTCGATCGGCGCGATCGGTATTTTGATATTATGGGCGTGATACAATAACAAACTTCACTTCCTATGTCAAGTCTTTTTGATATTTTATCAAAAGGACTTGTGTCATCTTCTAGCTTTCCGCATACTAATCACCAGACAGAGGAAACCACAACATGATCCAAACCATATCGAAAACAATCACGTTTGATGAGTTCGTTGCTTGGTATCCAGAGAACTCTGTTCATAAGTACGAACTACACAATGGAGTAATTGTTGAAATGCCTTTAGGAACCGGCGACCATTCGGAAGTTACGGGTTTCCTCTCCGGTGAAATCCATTTTGAAATCAGGCGACTGCAATTGCCTTACTCAATCCCTGGTGACTGCTTACTCAAGCTTTCCCGTGACGAAGCAGGTTATCAACCAGACTTAATAGTCCTAGACAAAACCGCACTTGCAAACGAACCGCGCTGGAAAAAAGAATCCGTCATCACGATGGGCTCTTCTGTGCGACTGGCTGTAGAGGTTGTCAGTACGAACTGGCAAGATGATTACCTGGTAAAAGTAGCTGATTATGAAAGATTGGGTATCCCGGAATATTGGGTTGTGGATTATGCTGCTTTGGGCGGCAGACGCTTCATTGGTAATCCGAAACAACCTACTATCTCGGTTTACCAGTTGGTTGACGGGGAATATCAAATCAGTCTGTTTCGGGGAAATGACATAGTTGAATCCCTGGCTTTTCCAGAATTGAAATTAACAGCCGAACAGATTTTACGAGCCGGTTTGCCAAACTAGCGAGTTGAAATTATGCAAAGGGCGATCGAGGATTGGATGATATTACGATAGGTTGGCTACTATTTCATCAACTAAAAAAACTTAAATTTGACAGCAACAAACCAAAGAGCCTTTATTTCTTAGTCCGCTAGGAGTGGACTTTGTTTGATAAGGAGCGATTTCAACCGCCAAATTATCAAGGGGTGGCTGACGCACGGGTGGCCAGAAACCGGGTTTTTTCGCGTTTGTGCGATCGCAACCAAGTATTCTGGTAAAAACCCGGTTTCTTGGGTTTTGGTGCGTAATTCCGCGATCGCATCCACCGACACATTGCAATTTATCAAATTGTGTGATACCATAAACTGTTCTTAAAAATAGCGCAACACTAAATATTACTGCATGGCAACGAAGCCAACGATCGCATTTACGCACCTCGGCTGCGAAAAAAATCGCATCGATACCGAACACATGATTGGCTTGCTGGCTCGAGCGGGCTATCAAGTCGATTCTAATGAAGAATTAGCCGATTATGTTGTAGTCAATACTTGCAGTTTTATCCAAGCGGCGCGAGAAGAATCAGTCCGCACCCTGGTAGAATTGGCAGAAGCTAATAAGAAAGTAGTCATCACAGGCTGTATGGCACAGCATTTTCAGCAGGAATTGCTGGATGAATTGCCCGAAGCAGTCGCAATTGTCGGCACTGGCGACTATCATAAAATCGTCGATGTTATGCAGCAGGTCGAAAAGGGCGATCGAGTTTCCCTCGTCTCCAATGAACCTACTTACATCGCTGACGAAACTACTCCCCGCTACCGCACAACATCCGAAGGTGTCGCCTACCTGCGAATAGCAGAAGGCTGCGACTACCGCTGTGCATTTTGCATTATCCCGCACTTGCGCGGAAATCAAAGGTCGCGGACGATCGAATCTATTGTCGCGGAAGCTCAGCAATTAGCCTCCGAAGGTGTCAAAGAAATTATCTTAATTTCTCAAATTACCACCAACTACGGCAAAGATATCTATGGCGAACCGAAGCTAGCCGAACTGCTGCGCGCTTTGGGCAAAGTAGATGTGCCTTGGATTCGGATGCACTACGCCTATCCTACAGGTTTGACTCCGCAAGTAGTCGCGGCAATCTGCGAAACGCCGAACGTTCTACCCTATTTGGATTTACCCCTGCAACACTCGCACCCGGAAATTCTGCGGGCGATGAACAGACCTTTTCAAGCTGGGATTAATGATGCTATAGTCGATCGGCTCAAAGCAGAAATTCCCAATGCCGTGATGCGGACAACTTTTATTGTCGGCTTCCCCGGCGAAACAGAAGAACACGCAGCACACTTGCTGGAATTTGTCAAGCGCCACGAATTCGATCACGTCGGAGTTTTCGTGTTTTCGCCAGAAGAAGGAACCCCAGCCTTCACCTTGCCGCAGCAAATACCAGCAGAAATCATGGAAATGCGGCGCAACTCAATAATGGCGGCCCAACAACCTATATCATTGAAAAAAAATCAAGAGTCGGTCGGTCAGGTAGTTGATGTCCTGATAGAACAAGAACAGCCAGAGACAGGCGAGTTGATTGGTAGATCCGCCAGATTTTCCCCAGAAGTAGATGGACTCGTCTATCTGACAGGAGAAGCGCGGCTGGGATCGATTGTACCTGTGAAAATTACGAGTGCAGATGTCTACGACCTCTACGGTCAAGTCAAAAGTGTTGCTGGAACTGTCCCGCCCGCCAAAGCAGCATCAGCCCCGCGCTAGGAGTGTAGCCTCGCGTCGGGATCAGTGCCAGTGAGTTGACGATTCCACTCCCGCGAGTCGAATTCCAAGCCGTGCTGCGGAACAGCGACGGGGTGGATGAGGAAACGAGCAATTCTTCTGATAAAATTGGTACATCTTGACCACCAATGCCGTAAGCGAAAACCAAGCTCAAAGGTACGTGTTGCCAGAAAAAGTATGGGTCTTGGGAACCAGGACTCCTGCCCTTGGAGGCAATGTAAGACCAATAGAATTACGGAGTTCTGGCGGCTGTTGCCAATGAATTGGGAAGCCCGCGCTGTACCGCAGGTCACGTCGGGTAGTTCACTGTTTTGTTTCTGAATGTAAAGAGTTATGCTAATATAAAGTCAGAAACCAGCGGGGATGATTTGAGATTGCTTCGCCGTCCGCCCTACACGACAACGGTATCCCGAAAGAGTGTTGAGATGGATAGGCGGTAACGGTAGTCCAAAAACGGATACAAGCCGCTGACGCCAGGAGTAGAGAGATTAAACATTTTAGACGCTAGTTCAGACTCCCCACATTCATCTGTGGAGTAAATCTAAAATCTAAAATCTAAAATCTAAAATCTAAAATCGACTGACGAATCGCTGCATCCCCTGCTAAATCCCGCAGGCGACGGATTGCGGGATAGCGCCTGAACTAACAAACCTGTAACTACTACTATGTAGTGCAGTGCAGTGGGGCTGGTCATCATCCTCACTATAAAATGCCCGCGTAGGGAAAGCTTGCAAGTACCTCAAAGG
The DNA here is from genome assembly GCF_015207285.1 of Tychonema sp. LEGE 07203. Lineage (GTDB taxonomy): Bacteria > Cyanobacteriota > Cyanobacteriia > Cyanobacteriales > Microcoleaceae > Microcoleus. The sequence continues at coordinate 13,576 of NZ_JADEXD010000086.1, forward strand.
AAGTCCAATGTACTATTTTAAGAATGTTGGAAGTCGATAAGCCGATCGCTGGCGGTTGGTATCGTTGATGTCACAAAATCAAAGACGGCTGTCGAATTGGTAAATTAGTCACCATCGACGGAGCTGCCCTATACTCGATTGCTATTTAAAAAGGTGCGCGCAGGCGCAGCACCACACAGAACTCATAATGAGTTCCTGCCGCCGAGCAGAAATCCGCATCCGAGTTGGGCAACTTAGAAGGCTAAGACTCGTTATTAGGAGCATTAATGAATTTATTGTTTGAAGGCTTAGGTCTTTCGGAAGAACTCGTTCTCCATCTGGAAACACTAGGCTTTACAGAACCTACTCCCATCCAAGTACAAGCAATTCCGCACTTGCTAGCAGGTCGCGACGTTGTGGGTCAAGCCCAAACAGGAACGGGCAAAACGGCAGCATTCTCGTTGCCCATCTTGGAGCGGATCGATTTAGACGTAACTGCAGTGCAAGCACTGGTGCTGACACCAACCCGCGAATTGGCAATGCAGGTAACAGAAGCTATCCGCGATTTGAGCGGTATCAGCAACTCCGGCCCGGTAAAAGTGGGTCGCTCCCTGCAAGTTCTGACAGTGTACGGCGGTCAATCGATCGATCGCCAAATGCAGCGTTTGAAGCGCGGCGTTCACATAGTTGTCGGGACACCCGGACGCATATTAGATATGCTCAGCCGCGGCAGCCTGAAACTAGACAAAATACAATGGCTGGTTTTGGACGAAGCTGACGAAATGCTCAGCATGGGCTTTATCCAAGATGTGGAAAAAATCTTGGATGCTGCACCAAAAGATCGTCAAACGGCATTTTTCTCGGCGACGATGGAAGCTTCCATTCGCAAATTGGTAGCGCGTCATTTGCGTAACCCAATCAACGTCACCGTCGAACAGCCAAAAGCAACGCCGAAGCGGATCAGCCAAGGCGTGTACATGATTCCCCGCGGCTGGTCTAAAGCAAGAGCTTTGCAGCCAATTCTAGAAATGGAAGACCCGGAATCGGCGCTGATTTTTGTGCGGACGCGGCAGTCGGCGGCGGAACTTACCAGCCAACTGCAAGCAGCAGGCCACAGCGTTGACGAGTATCACGGTAATTTGAACCAGGCACAGCGGGAACGCTTGCTGCATCGGTTCCGCCAATGTCAAGTCCGCTGGGTAGTGGCGACTGATATTGCGGCGCGGGGTTTGGACGTGGATCACTTGACTCACGTAATTAACTACGATTTGCCCGATAGCGTGGAAAGCTACGTTCACCGGATCGGACGCACGGGCCGGGCTGGTCGCGAAGGAACGGCGATTACGCTGATTCAACCGGTCGATCGCCGCAAATTGCGTTTGATTGAACGCCATGTGCGATCGAGCTTGACAGTGCGGAACATTCCGACACGGGCACAAATTGAAGCACGTCAGTTGGAAAAAATGCAGGGTAAAGTTCGCGAAGCTTTGGCTGGCGAACGGATGGCATCTTTCTTACCTCTGGTGTCTGAGTTGTCCGAGGAATACGACTCCCACGCGATCGCCGCTGCAGCATTGCAAATGGCCTTCGATCAAAGCCGTCCGGCTTGGATGGGCGCGGATTACGCTCAACAAGAAGATCCACCCATTGTAGAAAACAGCGTCAAGCCAATCTTGATCAAGAAGCGGGCTAAGGTGGGTGCGCCCAGCGCTCCTTCTCCCGTTTCCCAGAACAGCTAATTGGTAGGGTGCGCCCGCGCACCTTATTTTCTAATTGAAAAGGTACGCACTGCGTACCTTTTTTTAATCGGAAAATTGGGTTGAAAACCCTGCGACTTTAGTCTAGGGATGATATCAATTCCGGTTCACTCCTCATGATGTTAACTGTTAACTGTTAACTGTTAACTGTTAACTGTTAACTGTTAACTGTTAACAGTCAACAGTGAATTTACTATTGCGATGAAGAGAGGATTTGATATGAAAAGGCATTTCTAATCGGAAAGACGCAAGTCCTGACTGCAAAGCTGTACGCGGGGATTCTTGGACTGTTGTGTAATATCGTGGACGGTTGCGGTTGCATCGGAATAATAAAATCGAGTCAACAGTTAACACTCAACCATTCAGTTTTTTGACCCGCCCGTCAACAGTCAACAGTCAACAATTCCGGTATGAGTACAACTATAATTGATACAATAATTTAGTTGAGCTGCGTCCCGACAATCATCTTTTGCACGCGATCGCCCTTAATTTCCAAAACCAAATTAGAAGCCTTTCGGTCATTACTGTAAGTCAACCGAGTGGCTTCACCATGCACGGATTGCCACCCGTAACCGTAAGTTTTAACAACTTTTTGGCTGTTATCTCCTACCTTGACACCATCAATTGTCGCCAACTTGGGATTAGTAGTAGAAATTAAATAAACTTTACCTTCCCATGCTGCTACCGTCAATTTCGAGTAAGTTAACGTGCGAATCTTGCCACCAATTGCAGAGCCAGCAGATTTAGTTTCGTCCCGCTGCGGTTTTCCCAACTTGCGTTTAGCTTCTTCTACAGACATCCCCAATTTCATGCCGCCAATCCCCAGGCGCGAATAGTCGATCGCTGCGGGCTTTTGTGTCGCGCTCAGGATTGTTTCTAGGGCGACAACCGTTTTATTCCTACCCGCCACAGGGCGAACTAAAGCAGCAAATCCTAAGCTCGAAATTGCGATATTGAGTATGATGCTAGCGACGGCTGTTGTCAGGAACAATTTTACCATTTTTTTTATAGCTTTATTTGGCAATTTATTCGCCCGATCGCCCGATCGATCCGGAGCAATACTAATAATTTCGAGCCGAAAGACTTCGCACAACAGGTAAAGCCCGCTTGCTGCTGGCTGTTGTTTGCAGGGCGATCGGGCGTTTATGATAATTAATCGCCGGAATTGGTGTGATATCCTAACAAAAGCCGTTTCTCCATAAAATCTGCAATTTAGATGACCGCCATAGATTCTACTAAACACCAAAAATCTAAAGCCCTCAAACCCGGAAGCCGCCGCCCCGCTAAAGAACTTTGCAGCGAGTGCGGTTTGTGCGATACATATTATATCCATTATGTCAAGGAAGCTTGTGCTTTCTTAACACAGCACATCGCCGAACTCGAAGCAGAGATTCACGGGCGATCGCGCAATCTCGACAATCCCGACGATTGGTACTTCGGAGTCAGTCAAAACATGATGGCGGCTCAGAAAAAAGAACCAATTGAAGGCGCTCAGTGGACGGGAATTGTCAGCTCAATTGCGATCGAAATGCTAGAAAAAGGCATTGTTGAAGGCGTTGTCTGCGTCCAAAACACCAAAGAAGACCGCTTTCAACCGATGCCAATAATTGCCAGAAACCGCGAAGAAATTCTCGCAGCCAAAGTCAACAAACCAACTCTATCTCCCAACCTTTCGGTATTAGAACAAATCGAAAAATCGGGAATGAAACGACTGTTAGTAATTGGCGTAGGTTGTCAAATTCAAGCATTGCGAACAGTCGAAAAACAACTCGGTTTAGAAAAGCTTTACGTTCTCGGAACTCCCTGTGTGGATAATGTCACCCGCGCTGGATTGCAAAAGTTTCTAGACACGACTAGCCGCTCTCCCGAAACAGTTGTTTCTTACGAGTTTATGCAAGACTTTAACGTTCACTTCAAACACGAAGATGGTTCCGAAGAAAAAGTGCCGTTTTTTGGCTTGAATACTAAGGAATTGAAAGATGTTTTTGCTCCTTCTTGTTTGAGCTGTTTTGATTATGTCAATTCCTTAGCAGATTTAGTTGTGGGCTACATGGGCGCACCTTTTGGCTGGCAGTGGATTGTAGTAAGAAATGACACCGGCCAAGAAATGTTAGACTTGGTAACGGATCAGTTAAACACTCAGCCGGTGATGTCTCAGGGAAACCGCAAAGAAGCCGTTCAGCAAAGTATTCCCGCTTACGAAAAAGGTGTGACTTTACCGATGTGGGCGGCGAAGTTGATGGGTGTTTTTATTGAGAGAATTGGGCCGAAGGGTTTGGAATATGCGCGCTTTTCAATTGATTCTCATTTCACTCGCAATTATCTGTACGTGAAGCGGAATTATCCTGAGAAATTGGAGGCTCACGTACCGGAATATGCTAAGCGGATTGTCGCGCAGTATAAGTTACCTGAGTGAGGCGGATAGACAGAGTTTTTAATAGCTCTTTTGCAGGGACACGGTATTACCGTGTCTTTGTTGTATACAGTTCAGAAAATTAGAGGTACAAGACGATCGCACTTAATCAAACCGCTAAAATCCTTGACTAACCTGACTGAGATATTCCTCTACAACAATCCGATCGCCCTCAAAACCTGCCCTCTCAAGGGAGAGTCTATCTGTAGCTGGGAACCAGAAATTCAGCCATAAAACTTTAGAATGAGGCCCGATCGCCCTTAAATATTTCATTCGCGAATAATAAATTTGATATTCATCAGAAAAACCCGTGAAGCGCAGCTATCCCGTAGGGAATCGCCCTTATTGACTAAAAGCGATCGCACACCAACATTTTCCTACAAATCAGCAGCGTGCTGTTTCAATTCATCCAAAGAAACGTATTCCAAAGTCAAGGCGTGAGTCGCAGCCAAAACCACAAGCGGCGCACATCCAGCATCCATCGCTTCCTTCCAGCGCGAAGCACACAAACACCAACAATCCCCAGGCTTCAATCCCGGAAAGTTAAATTCGGGAACCGGAGTGCTCAAATCATTTCCGTTCGACTTGGTGAATGTCAAAAACTCTTCTGTCAGTTGAGCGCAAACAGTGTGAACCCCGAAGTCGCCGCCGCCCGTATTGCATTTGCCGTCCCGATAATAGCCCGTCATTGGCGAAGTGCAGCAAGTTTCTAATTTTCCGCCCAGCACATTTGTAGCCTCTGTCATCACGATCGCAACTCCTCTGCAAAACTCTTTGATTTAATTTTACATCTTAGTTTTACCAAAAAAGTTTTTATATGAATTTTTCCATTGCAAAATTAATAAACTTTTGTCCTCTCCGTTCTACTTCTTGTTTTTTCACCACAATAAACCCTTTATTTTCAAAGAAGGGTTTAGCCGTAATACTAGCTTCTGTAAATAACTTTTTAATTCCTAAGTTTCGGGCTTTTGCATCAATTTGTGCTAAAATCAACCTGCCAACTCCTTGTCTTTGAAAATCTTGATGACAGTAAAAGCGATCGATATGGCCGTTTGCTTCCAACTCCCCAAAACCTGCAATTTTATCACCCTCTTCTGCTACGAAAGTAAATTTACTGCTTAAACTTTTAGTCCAACTTTCGATATCGATATCTGCTGGTGCCCAAGCATCTACTTGTGCTTTTGTGTAATCGCGGATGTTTACTTCGTGTACTGTGTCGTAAAACAGTTTGACAATTTGTTGCGTATCGCCGATTTCGTAGGTTCGTACTATCATAAATTATCTGACTTCGATCGCTTCTTTAATATTAATTTAGGATTTTTAACCACAAACGAACGCGGATGGATGTTGGCTTTCACCATTTTCTCTCATTTCTTGCAGGGCGATCAACTTAAATTTTCTCGTCTATCCCTTGACAAACTATGCTACTCTATGTTATGGAAGCAGAAGCAAACCTCACTCGAATTAACAGTACATCAATCCAGCAGCTCAACCAATAAGGATTGAAACTTATGACAGAAATTGGGCCCGATCCAAACCGACCTTATCCGATGGCAGACCAGCGGCGAGTTTGCTTTATCAAAAACTCGATTAAATCCCCCAACATTATTGTTGGCGATTACTCATATTACGACGATCCAATAGATCCAGAAAACTTTGAAAAAAATGTACTTTACAATTACGGAATTGAGAAATTAATAATTGGTAAGTTTTGCGCGATCGCCACCAACGTCAAATTTATCATGAACGGTGCAAATCACAAACTAGATGGCATTTCTACCTACCCATTTCCGATTTTTGGCAACGGTTGGGAAGCTGCTATGAATTTATTGATGGAACTGCCAAGTAAAGGCGATACTGTCATTGGCAACGATGTTTGGATCGGTTGCGAATCGGTGATTTTGCCGGGAGTGAAAATCGGCGACGGTGCAATTGTTGCTGCTCAATCTGTTGTCACGAAAGATGTTCCAGCTTATCGGGTTGTTGGTGGAAATCCTGCAAGTCTAATTAGACAGCGTTTCAACGATGCTGAAATTGCACAACTGTTAGAGATTGGTTGGTGGGAGTGGGAAATAGAAAAGATTTCGCGCAATGTCAGCATAATTATGCAAGGCGATATTCAAGCCCTCAAAAAAGCCGAGTAAACTCCAAAATCCAACGATTTTTAATTAACAAAGTCGAGGTTTCAAAATGTTGAAAATTGCGTACTTAATTCTCTGTATTCTAGGGACGGCTTTGCCCTACTCCCAGTTTGTTCCGTTTATCTTAGAAGAAGGGTTGAGGGTTGAATGTTAACGCTTTCTTCGGTGAGTTGTTTGCCAATCAAATTTCCGGTTTTTTCGGCATGGATGTAATAGTGTCATCCCTGGTTCTTGGTACTTTTGTATTTAGCGAAGGTTCGCGTCTCAAAATGAAAAACTTGTGGATTTATATTGCCAGTAACTTACTGGTGGGTGTTTCCCTGGGTTTGCCTTTATTTCTCTTAATGCGGCAGCGCAAACTTGAAGAAACACCTTGAGAGTTTGGTAGTTGTTGGGTTTTGCTTTCGCTAAACCAAACCTACACAATCTGAAAACCAAACATCACCGTCAATCTGCGTGCATCTGCGGTTAAAAATCACAAACTTAGCTTCTGGCAAAAAATCTACTCTTTAATTCAAAACTCAGGGGGGACAGGAAACCGTTAATCAACCCCCCTACCCTCCCAAGAGGCACCGCCCCTACAACTTACCTGGCCGGGCCCACAGCCTCGATCGCAGCTTCTAGGGCGATCGATACGTGAGTCCAATGAGTCCCCCCCTGACAAAAAGCCACATAGGGTTCTCGGAGCGGCCCGTCAGCCGAAAACTCCGACGTACTCCCATCAATAAAAGTACCCCCAGCCATCACCAATTGACTCTCGTACCCGTGCATCGGCGCCGGCACCGGATCTAAATAGGAACCGACGGGGGAATTTTGCTGAACAGCCCGACAAAAAGCAATTAACTTATTAGCTGAACCGAATTCGATCGCCTGAATTACATCCCTGCGCCTCGCCAAAGGAATCGGATTCACGCGATAACCCAACTTATAAAAAACATAAGCTGTTAAATGATTGCCCTTGAGCGCTTCCCCCACAAACCCCGGAGCCAAAAATAAACCCTGAAACAGCAAGCGATTCAAATCAAAAGTTGCGCCTCCGCTGCTGCCGATTCCCGGTGCCGTCAAGCGACAAGTGGCCGCTTCCACCAGATCGGCCCTCCCGGCGACGTAACCTCCTGTGGGGACGATCGTACCCCCCGGATTTTTGATCGAAGAACCAGCCATCAGATCCGCACCCACAGCAGTAGGTTCGCAATCCTCAACAAACTCGCCATAACAATTATCAACAAAGCAAATTGTGTTAGGATTCTGATGTTTGACTAGATCGACGATTTTTTTAATCTCAGAAATAGACAGACTCGATCGCCAAGAATAACCGCAAGAGCGCTGGATCAAAACCAGGCGAGTCTTTCCTGAAATAGCAGAGCTCAGTGCCTGCCAATCCACACTTCCTTCGCGAGTTAGAGGCAACTCACGGTAGCTGATGCCAAACTCCATCAGTGAACCTTGACCTTGCCCCCGCAAGCCGATGACCTCTTCTAAAGTATCGTAGGGAGAACCAGCCACTGCCAACATTTCGTCACCAGGACGCAAAACGCCAAAAAGAGCACAGGCGATCGCGTGAGTACCCGAAACAAACTGTACCCGCACAGCCGCCGCCTCTGCCCCTACCACTGCGGCAAACACCGCGTCCAAAGTTTCCCGACCCAAATCGTCGTGGCCGTAACCCGTAACCCCGGCAAAATGCTGGACTCCAACCCGGTGGCTGCGAAAAGCTTTTAAGACTCGTTGAAGATTTTGCTTGACTGTGGCGTCAATACCAGAAAAAATCTGAAAGAGTGCCTGTTCTGCTTCCTGTAGCCGTGAAACGCTATTCATCTATAACCTCGCTCACCATTTGCGTGCGCGCAGTCGATTATCGCGTAGATGCGGCATCTAGTTTGTAAACATAATATATTCATGACGATTGCAACTTCCAAAAAAACTTCTCCTGATTGGCCTGTCGTAGGCTTTATGGCCTTTCTGCACATCGGTGCTTTATTTGCTTTGCTGCCGGGTAATTTTAGCTGGTCTGCTGTCGGCTTAGCGGTATTCCTGCACTGGGTAACGGGTGGTTTAGGGATTACTCTCGGATTTCACCGTCTCGTAACGCACCGCAGTTTTCAAACTCCCAAATGGCTAGAGTATTTTCTAGTTATTTGCGGCACCCTGTCCTGTGAAGGCGGCCCGATCGACTGGGTAGGAATGCACCGGTTACACCACATACATTCTGACACCGAAACAGACCCCCACGATTCAAATCAAGGTTTCTGGTGGAGCCACATGGGCTGGATGCTCTCGGATCTGCCGATCCGAGTTGAAATCCCCCGCTTTACCAAAGACATCGGCGACGACCCAGTATACAAGTTTCTCCAAGCATATTTTATACCCATCCAAGTTGTGTTCGGTGTGTTGCTTTATTTATTAGGCGGCTGGTCTTTCGTGGTTTGGGGCGTATTTATGCGGATCGTGGTGGTGTTCCACTGCACTTGGCTGGTTAACAGCGCTACCCACAAATTTGGCTACCGCACCTACGAGTCGGGCGATCGATCGACCAACTGCTGGTGGGTTGCCTTGCTCACCTACGGCGAAGGCTGGCACAACAACCACCACGCCTTTCAATACTCCGCTCGCCACGGTCTCCAATGGTGGGAAATCGACTTCACCTGGATGACAATTCAACTGCTGCAATCCCTTGGTTTGGCAACCAAAGTGAAATTAGCAGAAAAATAGTAACTTGGTAATTGGTAATTGGTAATTGGGCATTGGGCATTGTTGACTGCAACTGCCAACTGCTTTCTTGTCAACTGCCAACTGCCAACTGCCAACTGACTAATTAGCCAGTTTTGGCGATGGGTAAGGTTGGGTTGAACTGAAATTGAATCGTCAGGCGCGATCGACCCAACCACAACCACAATCAGTTATAATAGATTTAGAAAAAAAATTTTTGTTTCGCAGCCAAAATTTTTAATTTCAAGACTCAATCCAAATTCCTATGCGTAAATCCCAGTCTGCATCTCATCAAAAATAAAAAAAAGAATGACAATCGCAACACAAGAAAAACTCCAATACAATTGGAAGCACGTTATTAGTTTAGCCGGACTGCATATCGGAGCTTTGTTCGCATTTCTACCGAGTAACTTCAACTGGACAGCAGTTGGTTTAACAGTATTCATGCACTGGATCACCGGCGGTTTAGGAATAACTCTCGGATGGCACCGCCTGCTCACCCACCGCAGCTTTCAGACACCAAAATTCGTAGAATACTTTCTCGCATTTTGCGGAGCCCTGGCCTGTCAGGGAGGAATAATTGATTGGGTTGGGCTGCACCGCTTGCACCACACCCACTCCGACCAAAATGCGATCGACCCTCACAATGCCCAGAATGGTTTTTGGTGGAGTCACCTCGGCTGGATGCTTTATAAAGGCCCGGCTCACGCTGAAATTCCCCGCTGCACAAAAGACATTTCCAGCGACCCATTTTACCAATTTTTGCAAAACTACTTTCTGCCCATGCAAATCGCCTTTGGCGTGTTGCTTTACTTCGCCGCAGGCTGGCCCTTTGTAGTTTGGGTGATTTTTGTCCGCTTAATTTTGGTGTATCACTGCACCTGGTTTGTGAACAGTGCAACTCACAAGTTTGGCTACCGCACTTACGAAACTAAAGATAGTTCTACTAATTGTTGGTGGGTTGCGGTTTTGACTTACGGCGAAGGCTGGCACAACAACCACCACGCTTATCAATACTCTGCCCGTCACGGTATGAAATGGTGGGAAATTGACTTTACTTGGATGACAATTCAAGTTTTGGAAGCGCTAGGTTTAGCTACTAAGGTGAAATTACCAGCAAAGTAGCAGCAATTGAGTCCTAGAGGCAGAACCTCTTTAGGGTGCGCCGAACCGGGCACCTTACCCCTTCAGAAACCCGGTTTCTCAAAGAAATCGGGTTTTTTGGTGACTAACAACCAGATGATATCAATTCCTCTCTTCATCGTCCTGTATTCATTTCTCTCTGTGTTCTCTCTCTGTGTTCTCTGTGTTCTAGCGCCGGTTAAATCACCTGACGATGCAACGGTCAACGATATGATTCGGCGGTTGAAACCGCTCCTACACAAACGATGTCGGCCTACGCCGACTGGTTCGTAAATGGTATCCAAAACCCGGATTTTGTATTATAACCAATGACTAATGACTACTGACTAATGACTACTGACTAATGACTACTGACTAATGAGCCCGTTTTTGGTCGCTGCGGCCGCGCAAATATTCCGCTAAAAACGCCAATCCTCCCGAACCGACTATCAACAGCACGCTCAGAGCATTAATATCAGGTTTCACCCCAGTCCGAATCCGGCTAAAAATTTCCATCGGCAGAGTTGTCGTGCCGCTACCTGCGGTGAAACTCGCAATCAAAAAATCGTCCATGCTGAGGACAAAAGATAGCAGACAACCAGAAACTATGCCGGGTATTAATTGAGGTAACAAAACCTGAATAAAAGCCTCAACAGGTGTTGCACCCAAATCTAAGGCAGCCTCTTCTAAATACGGGTTTAAATCAGCCAATCTAGTAGAAACAGCTAGAGCGATGTAAGCCAGACAAAATACAACGTGGGCGGCGACAATTGTCCACAAACTCAGAGGAATAGCGAGCGCTGCTAAAAATACTAGAGTAGCAACCGCGCTGGCAATATCTGGAATAATAATTGGCAAGTAGGAAACTCCCTGATATAAACTCTTGCCCGGAAAGCGGTAGCGAGCTAAACCAACGGCCATTAAAGTTCCTAGTACAGCCGAGATGGCTACTGCAAAAATAGCGACTGTTAAACTGTTTCTCAGGGCAATTAAAATCCGCGTATCGCTAAATAATTTAACGTACCAATCTAAAGTAAATCCTTCCCAGCCTGCGCTAAAACGCGATTTGTTAAAGCTGTAAAATGTGAGTACCAAAATGGGCAGGTACATATAAAAAAACATTAAAACGGCAAATATTACCTGCCAAGAAAGCTTAAATTTAGGTTTTAAGTACATATCGGGTTGTATTTCCTCCTGGGGATTGTTTGTGGGATTTTCCATGTCTTGTTAATCGCGAATTGGTAATTTGTAATTGGGAAATTTAAGAATTGATTTTTTTCAGTTTGCAGTTGTTATATCATGTTTCTTAGATTGACAACGATAGGATTGGGTTCGCGCGTGCGGACTTAAGTCCGCTCAATAACTAAAAACTAATGACTAATAACTAATGACTAATAACTAATGACTAATGACTAATGACTGCTGACTGCTGACTAATGACTGCTGACTAAACTGCATTACGATCGCCATATTTGAGCAAAAGGGCAATGCCGATACTCACTGCAAAGATTAATACCATACTTAGAGCCGAACCCAACCCCCAATTTTGAGTCGCCCCCAAAAACTGATTGTAAATCAAACGGGCTGCAGTCATGCTCGAAGCCCCGCCCAGCAACTCGGGATCGACAAAATCGCCCAAACAGCTAATAAATACTAGCAAAGAGCCTGCTGCAATTCCCGGCATGGTTTGAGGTACTGTCACTTTCCAGAAAGTTTCTACCGGATTCGCGCCTAAATCTTGAGATGCTTCTAACAATCTGCGATCGAGCTTTTCCAAAGAAGCGTAGAGAATTGTTACGATATATGGCAAATAGCTGTATGCCATGCCGATTAGAACGGCGGAACTTTGATTTAACAATTCTAGAGGGGGGATGCCTACAAGGGCTAGGAGCGAGTTGAGAACGCCAGTAGGACGCAGAATTGTAATCCAAGCATACGATCGCAACAGCGAAGAAGTCCACAGCGGCAACACAAAGCCCAATAATGTTAAATTCCGCCACTTTTTCGAGACATTGAGGGCTATCCAGTAAGCGACGGGAAAGCCCAGCAACAAGCACAGAATAGTCGTTCCAGTTGCGAAAAAGAGCGATCGACCCATTACCTGCAAATTCAGCGGCTCAAACACTCGCAGGTAGTTGTCAATCCCCGAAGGATTCACCAAATCTCCCGGCTTAATATTTGGTACCAAACTAAGCTGAAAAATTACTATAGTTGGTATTACTAATAATAAAACCAGGAACAAGCCAGAAGGGCCGAGCAAGGCCAGCGGGCCAGCCCAGGACGACCACGGGGAGACAGTTTCTGCCTTCAAGGAAGAATTGGGAGGAATGGGAGGGGGAGCTTTGGTAGAAACAGCCATAGATCAATTATTTTGAGTTTTTAACCGCTGACGAACGCTAATTAACGCGGATATAATACGGATAGAGTGGGCGATCGGCTGTGCAGGGGGAGTTTGTTTAAAATTTGGGTGAGAGTCAGACATTCTGTGTAAAACCCGCCCGGAGAGTGACAATCAGCCGCTGGTTAATTTAGTCCAATAGCGATCGTACACTTCCATAAATTTCCCTACCGGAGCCACACCTTCGCAATTTTTCAAAACAGCTTCCGGAGGGAAGAGAATTTCGTTTTCGCGGACTTCCGGTGCCAGCAAACTAAAAGCATCTTCCGAAGCAGTTGAAAAACTGAGCCGTTCTACTAAAGAAGCAGCGATATCCGCTTGCAGCATAAAGTTAATCCATTTATAAGCTGCTTCGGGATTGGGAGCACCTTTGGGAATTACTAAAGTGTCTGTCCACAAAGAAGAACCGCTTTTGGGGACGACATATTTCAATTTATCGTTATCTGGAATTACTTCATTAGCATCAGAAGAATAACACATGGCTACCTTCAAATCGCCAGTTAGCATTTGCGGCCGCCAAGCATCTGTGGTAAAAGATGCGATCGCGGGTTTGAGTTCCGCCAACTTTTCGTAAGCTTGTTTGACTTGCTCTGGGTTCGTAGAATTCAGGGAATAGCCAAGCATCCGCAACGCAGCGCCCATGACTTCTCGAACATCGCTGGCTAGCGTCATTCGTCTTGCTAACTCCTGTTTGTGTTGCCACAAATAGTTCCAATCTTCAGGCTCTTCTTTGAGTTGTTCGCTGTTGTAAATCAAGCCTGTGGTTCCCCAACTCAAAGGGACGCTGTAGCGGTTTCCTGGGTCGTAGACAGGGTTTTTGAACTGTTTTTTTAGCCGGTCGAGTCCGCCCAAAATCGAGTGGTCTAATTTAGTCAACAGCCCCAGTTCCGTCATCTGAACCACCATGTAGTCAGACGGGTAGATGATGCTGTAGGCGCGGCCGCCGCCGGCTTGAACTCTAGCCAGCATTTCTTCGTTGGAACTAAACACGTCGGCTACTACGCGAATGCCTGTTTTTTCGGCAAAGCGATCGAGCAAAGCTTTATCGGTATAGCCAGCCCAAGTATAGATGAAAAGTTGGTCGGCAGCACCTTGGACAGGAGGAGCAGATTGTACGTCTGCCAGCCGCCAGCCGCAACTCGAAAGGGCTAACCCGGAAATTGTCGCCGCCGAATTTTTTAGGAACTGACGGCGTGTGGAATTAGCCGGGAAAATCCTGGAAATTGGTAAATTAGTCGGAGGCACAGTTTGATTTTAGATTTTAGATTTTAGATTTTAGATTGGGGAATTGGGAATTGGGAATTGGGGATTGGGAATTGGGAATTGGGAATTGGGCATTGGTAATTGGGGAATTGGGAATTGGGCATTGGTAATTGGGGAATTGGGCATTGGGCATTGGGCATTGGGCATTGGGAATTGGGCATTGGGCATTGGGA
>NZ_JADEXD010000290.1 GCF_015207285.1 Tychonema sp. LEGE 07203
GGGGGAGGGGGGCAGGATGCGGCCCCGTGTCCCTGCGGTTCGCTAGCAAAGAAGAGACGGGGCAGTATTCCTATAGTATTAAACGCCCTATATTCTACACTTCCGACTTTAGGGAGAGGTAAGTCAGCTAATTAATTTTTACTATTAATTTAAGTAGACAAACGAGGAATAAATACATGGCACTTCAAAGAATAGAAGAATTTTATCCTAATTACCAAGAAGAAATCTTTGCGGGAGACGACATCAAGGGATTTGATGTTTATGCCGGCGATTCTGATGAAAAATTAGGCACGGTTTATGACGCTTTGGTTGATGAAACGGGTCGTTTCCGCTATCTGGTAATTGATACCGGGATTTGGATTTTTGGCAAAAAAGTATTGCTGCCGATCGGCTCGGCCCGCTTTGACTACGGAGCCCGCCGCGTCTACGCCACAGGCCTTCGCAGCAAAGACCAAGCAGAACGGTTGCCTGCTTACAATGAATTAGAACCGGTAGATTACGATCGCGAAGAACAGGTAAGAGGCGTTTATCGCGATCGAGGCACTGCCGCAACTGCCACTCGTGCTAACTACGATCGCAGCAGCTACAGCTACGATATCGATCGCCCCCTCTACGAAACTAACGAACAACAACACCAAAATCTCAAGCTTTACGAAGAACGCTTGATTGCTAACAAACACCGCGCCAAAACAGGTGAAGTAGCAGTTGGCAAGCGCGTGGAAACTGAAACAGCGCGAGCTTCAGTACCCATCGAGAAGGAACGAGTCGTAGTCGAGCGAGTAACGCCCGTAGAAGCGGGTAGAGTAGTGTCAGCCGGCGAAGCTAACTTCCAATCAGGGGAAGTTGCCCGGATGGAAGTCTACGAAGAAACGGCCGACATTCACAAGGAAGCCTACGTGCGCGAAGAAGTAAACGTCAAAAAAGAAGTTGTTCGCAGCACGGTTGAAGGCGAAGAAACCTTGCGCCGTGAAGAATTGGACATTGACACTGACGGCACTGCGGTTGTAGATAAGAATAAGAAGAAAAAGCTCTAAACCAACCGCAGCAGGTATTGAAGAGGAATTGCCGGTCGATCGCATAATTATGTCACCGCGCAGGTTTGAATTGTGGCGAGAGCGAGCAATTCCTATTCAATAACACAATATGCGATCGGACCGAGGTTGAAACCTGGTTTACAGAAACTTTTGTCCGATCGCCTGCCGACTCAAGAGGGTAATGTGTTTTTAACCGCCCAGTCTTCTTAACCCAAGCGTATTGGTATATAAGGGGGCGGGTGGGATAAAAAAATGTCTGGTTTTGGCAAAGTTTATGCACTTCCCCCGCCTTTACCAATTCATAATAAAAATCCCTAAACAGGAAAGTTTAAAAGATGAAAGGTCAAGTATCAGCCGAAAAAATAGCAGCGGCAAAATCAATTACTCGTCTCAACCGGGTGCCGGAAAAAGTCAGAACTAAGCTAAAAAGTTTTACAGTCAAAGACAATCAAGGTCACTTGGTAGGTAAAATAAAAGATGTATATTTTGATACAAGCGGTGAGTTAAACTTTGTGGTATCAGGGCTGGGCAGCGAAACGTCCCGCATTTTTTTAGTAAGTATTAAGCTGCTAAAAAAAGTAGATTATCACGAAAAAGCTTTGTTTGTAAATATTAATTCAGAGGAAGTCGATCAGCTGCCGGGGATTTCGGCAAATGGCGAGCCTCCACCTGCAGAACATCCCTCAGAAGCGCTGAGCGAATTTACCGATAGCGAGTCCACCAATCCTTCAACAGTTATGTCAAATCTAACAGATGCCGATCGCCCAAACGAACATTTAGAGACAGAGGAGGGCGAGGAAGATTTTGATATTGTCGATCGAGAAGTAATTCGCCTGCTAGAAGAACGGTTGGTGATCAATCGCAGCAAGCGCAAAGTCGGCGAAGTCATTGTCCGCAAAGAAATTGAGACTCGGATGGTACAAGTGCCCATCCAGTGGGAAAAGCTGATTGTCGAACAAGTCGGCGACGATCCGAAGGTGTTGGCAGAAATAGATTTGGGCGAGGGAAGCATCACCGGTATAGATTTGACGGAGATTAAGAGCGATCGCCACGAACCGACAGTTAAGGCTGAGTTTACCTCGGTGCAGAAAGCCAGCAAAATCTTAAATTCGATCGCCTCTCAACCCCGCCACGGTTGCGTAAAAGTCCGCCTAGAACTCGTTCTCGAAGACCAGCAACTAGAAGAAACTTACCAAAAATGGATGACGGAAAACCACTCAGACAGTTAAATAAAAATAGTTTGTAGCAAGGAATGCAAGTCCTCTGAATTTTATGAGGACTTGCATTCCTTGCTAGCAACACCTGGAAATTTTGAGCGATCGGCATCTCAACAAAATTGTACCGAATAGCGGTAAAATCGTGGTGGTCAAATTTAGCAGTATTTAAAAATGCCCAGCACAATCTCCGACATTAAAGTAAAAACGATCGCAGGCGCAGACAAGCAGCTAGGAGAGTACGCTGGCAAGGTACTCTTGATAGTTAACGTAGCTTCTCAATGCGGCTATACATCTCAATACAAAGGACTCGAAGAATTGAGCCAAAAATACAGCGCTGCGGGACTCAGGGTTTTAGGATTTCCCTGCAACGACTTCGGAGCACAAGAACCGGGAAGCAACGCAGAAATCGTCAATTTCTGTACGACAAAATACGGTGTCAGCTTTGAATTGTTTGACAAAGTACGCGCTAAAGGCAGCCAGCAGCACCCGCTGTACGCTACACTTACGAGTGAAGCCGACCCCAAGGGCGAAGTTTCCTGGAATTTTGAGAAATTCTTAGTTAGCAAACAAGGTGAAGTGGTTGCTAGATTCCGCAGCAGCGTGGCCCCAGATTCGCCAGAACTGATCGCCGCCATTGAAAAAGAATTGGCAAAATAAGTTATTCGGCAACGAATTTTTCAACCGACATAACAGATGGATGTTTAGTTATTGTAGGGTGCGTCAGGGCTGAATGTTTTGCATACAGATTAACAATTTTCCCCCTGACGCACCCTACTACGATTAGTTAGCTTGTTTTTTTCTTCTCTTCCCCATTGTTGAGAAGCAATCAGCAATTAATAAATACCGAAGATGGAATTTAATTGGAGAATAATTTAATTTAATGGAAAATACATCGGGATTAGATTTAGTTGTAGGTTTACTAGCCTTCGCAATTCTGGGAGGCGGGCTGGCAATGCTGTTTGTAGGTATGGCATCGTTCCCTAAAGAAAAGTAACAATATAGCATTTCAAGCGAAAGATTAGGTGCGGCTGGGCATGGGGCATGGGGCATGGGGCATGGG